>CAZRBP010000012.1:0-20384 GCA_964598305.1 uncultured Pseudomonadales bacterium
GCGCTCCCCACCAGATGCGCTTCGGCGCCTATGCGCTCTACGGCCTCTCGCCGCCGGTCAAGGTGGCGCAGCGCTAACTATTCAATGCCGCCTTGGAGCGAGCGATTTGATGCCGCTTTGGAGCAAGGGCATCTTGCCCTCGATAGGATTCCCTTGGTTCGGTGCGAGGGCGGGACGCCCTCAAGCCGGTCTCCGTTCGCGGCTGTTGCTTGGCTTGGAGGTCGTTCTCGTGGCGGGGCTAGGGTGGTTTGCTGCTTCGCTCAGTTGGACAGGCGAGACGCCGCACGCCCATTCGAAGCCCCAAGTGCTTGCTCCCGGCTATGGCCCGCTGGAATTTGATCCCCCCCTGCCGGGCAGTTACGCGCTGCCGCCCCTTGGCATGGCGGCGGATGGCGATGTGCTCGACAGCCGTGGCCGGGCCACCAAGCTGCGCGAGTTGCTCGATGGCCGCATCGTGGTGTTGAGCTTCATCTACACCACCTGCAGCGACATCAACGGCTGCCCCTTGGCCACCCATGTGCTGCGCGGCGTCCAGGACCGGCTGCTCGATGCGCCGAGCCTTAATGGCCAGGTGCGCCTGATCAGCTTAAGCTTTGATCCGGAGCGCGACACGCCGCCGGTGTTGGCCCGTTACGGCGGCTACTTCAAGGCACCGGGCTTCGATTGGCGTTTTCTCACCACCCGCTCCCAAGCCGAGTTGGCCCCGGTGCTCGATGCCTACGGGCAGTGGGTGATCCGCGACCCGGAGCAGGGCGCCTTGTCGCACCTGCTGCGGGTTTACTTAATCGATCGCGAAGGACGCATCCGCAATATCTACAGCGTCTCGTTCCTGCATGCGGACACCCTGCTCAACGACATCCGTACGCTGCTATTGGAGCGCGCGGAGGTTCAGCCCTCTTCCCGAAACTGGCTCCAAATGGGGCGCCGGGTGCGGAACCAATACTCCAAGGTGGTTCCCTTCCAGTTGTTCACCACCTTGCCGGCCGCGTTCTTGTACCAGCTCGCGCAGCCGGTGGCCCAGATGGATTGCTCATCCAAGGACTTCTGCAGGTCGGCATTGAAGTCGGACTGGACTTCGGGCCGCACATTGAGGGTCTTGAGCCCGCGCCGGTTGAGCGCCTCGATGCACTGCAGGATGTAGCGCACCTGGGCCTCGATCATGAAGATGATGGAGTTGTGCCCAAGATTGGTGTTCGGTCCGTAGGTCATGAAGAAGTTGGGAAAGCCCGACACGGTAATGCCCATGTAAGCCTCCGCGCCGTCCTGCCAGGCGTTGTTGAGCCGCTTGCCCTCAAGCCCGGTGATCTCCATCGGCGTCAGGAACTCGTTGGTGCGAAAGCCTGTGCCGTAGATGATGGCGTCGAACGAGCGTTCGGTGCCGTCCTTGAGAGCAAGCCCGGTTTCGGTGACTCGATTGATCTGCGTGGTCACCAATGAGACGTTGTCCCTGGCCAGCGCCGGATAGTAGGTGTCGTCGATGATCACCCGTTTGCAGCCGATGTCGTAGTCCGGCGTCAGGGCCTCGATCATCTCCGGATCATCGATCGCCGCCTTCATGTGCTCCAGGGCAGCCTCCTTCATCTTGGCGCGCCGCTTGGATGTGCGCCGCATGATCGGAAACAGGGTGAATTCGTAGCGCAGCCAGATGAAGTAGCGGTACAGCTTGACCAACAGCGGAAAGCGCTGGAACGCCTTGAGGGTGGCGGGCGAGAAGGCATGGTCGTTGCGCGGGATCACCCAGTGGGCGCTGCGCTGAAAGACGCTGACCTCGGCCGCCGACTTGGCCACCTCCGGCACGAATTGCGCCGCGCTGCAGCCGTTGCCGATGACCGCCACCCGTTGACCGGCGAGGTCCTTGCCGTGATCCCATTCGGCGGAATGGAAGTTGATGCCCTGGAAGCGGTCCATGCCATCCAGATCCGGCCAGGCCGGCTGATTGAGCTGGCCGACCGAGGAGACCAGCACGGTGGTTCGCAACACCTCGCCGTCGGCCAGTTCGAGCCGCCAGCAGGCTTCGGGCTCCTCAAACTCCGCGCGCGCCACCTCGACGTTGCAGCGCAGATGGGGGCCTAAGGCGTACTTCTCAACGCAGTCCTCCAAGTAGCCGAGAATCTCCGCTTGGCCGGGAAACAGCCGCGACCAATCCCGCTTGGTCTCGAAGGAGAACGAATAGAACATCGAGGGCACGTCGCAGGCGCAACCCGGATAGGTGTTGTCGCGCCAGGTGCCGCCCGGCCCGTCGCGCTTCTCCAGGATCACGAAGTTGTGAAAGCCGGCCTTCTTGAGCTGCATGCCCATGCACAGGCCGCCGACGCCCGCGCCGATGATGGTGATGTAGGGCTGGTTTGGGTTGATCACTACAGTGCTCCTGCCTCTTGAGTTTAGTCCTTGGCCGTGAAGAAGTCCGCCCGCGGCGTCATGGTCTCATCGTACACGGGCTCGGTGAGGTCCACCCGGTACTTGGAGACGTCGGCGCTGGTGAGGCCGAATGAGCCGATGTTGTCGCGCATCTTGAGGTACCAGTCGCACTCGAAGTGGGCGGCCAGCGCCGCCTCGCTCTCCCACCGCTCGAACACGCGGATGCGTCCGGGATTCAGGGGGTCGGGGCACCAGTCGTAATCCAGGCACCCCTCTTCGGTCAAGGCGCCTTCTATGAGGGGCCGGCCCGCCTCCAAGGCGGGGGCGACGTTTTCGGGCGGCATCTCAATGGTGCCGGAAATGATGATCTTGGTCATGAAGCGGGGCTTCCTCCCTGAGATTGATTGATAGGTAGAGGCGGCAAGGTTGACGCTTGTTGCGCGAATATGTATCAAGTCCCGTTCACGATCAATGCGCAGGGAAGAAAAACGCGATGGATATAGCCTACAGCGCCGAGGATGAGGCCTTCCGGGACGAGGTGCGGGCCTTTCTCGACGCTCGGCTCAGCGACGACATGCGCCGGGCGGCAGCGCGAACGACCACGGTGTTCGCGGACAAGGACCTGGCGATGGCGTGGCAAGCCATTCTCGTGGAGCAGGGCTGGGCGGTGCCGTCCTGGCCGGTCGAGCACGGCGGCACCGGCTGGACCCCCACCGAGAAGTACATCTTCGGTGAGGAGCTCGCCAAGGCGGGCGCGCCCGGCTTGATTCCATTGGGGCTGCGCATGCTCGCCCCGGTGCTGTTCAAGTACGGCACGCCCGAGCAGAAGGCGCACTACCTGCCGAAAATGCTCTCCGGCGAGCATTATTGGTGCCAAGGCTATTCTGAACCGGGTTCCGGCTCCGACCTTTCCAGCCTGAAGACGGCGGCGGTGAAGGACGGCGACGACTACATCGTCAACGGCTCCAAGATATGGACCACCCACGCCCAGTTCGCCGACCACATCTTTTGCTTGGTGCGCACCGACAGCTCCGGCCGGCCGCAGCAGGGCATCACCTTCCTGCTCATTCCCATGGCAACGCCCGGGCTGAGTGTCGAGCCGATCATCACCTTGGCCGCCGACCATGAAGTCAATCAGGTGTTCTTTGACGATGTCCGGGTGCCCCAGGCCAATCGGGTGGGCCCGGAGCACGATGGCTGGAACGTGGCCAAGTACCTGCTGGAGTTTGAGCGGGGCGGCGGCGGGGCGGCCGTGCGGCTGCAGGTGTCCCTCGACCATCTGAAGGCGATCGCCGCCACCGAGCGGGAAGGCGGGGAGGCCTTGTGGTCGTCGCCCGGTTTCCGTGCCCGGACCAATGCCTTGGACATTCGCATCATGGCGCTGCAGTTCTCCGAGCATGCCACTTTGGCGCGCTTGTCCCGGGGCGAATCGCCCGGCCCGGGCTCCTCGCTGGCGAAGAACAACACGGTGGAGATTGAGCAGCAGATCAACGAACTCAAGCTCGAAGCCGTCAACTACTACGGCCTGCCGCACGCCAACCTGATCTCGATGAACGGCCACGATGCCCCCTGGGTCGGCCCGGAGCACGCCGAGACGGTGACGCCCCGCTACCTCAACTCCCGGGCTGCGTCGATCTTCGGCGGCGCCAAGGAAGTGCAGAAGAACATCGTCGCCAAGGTGGTGCTGGGTCTTTGAACAAATTTCGGTTCGAGGGCATGACGAACCGAAGGTTCGCGCCCTCGGAAAGGATGCTTGGCCGAACAAAGTGCGTAAACTCAAGCGCCGTCAATGAAACCCTAGGAGAACGAACCCATGGACATGGGCATCTGCGTCGCCTCCCACATCGGCGACATCGGCTACGTCACGCGGGCGGAGGAACTCGGCTACAGCCACGCTTGGCTGGCGGACAGCCAGATGCTGTGGTCGGACTGCTACGCCGCCCTGGCCTTGGCGGCGGACCGCACGTCCCGCATCAATCTGGGCACCGGGGTGGCGGTCACCGGCACCCGCCCCGCGCCGGTCAACGCGGCGGCCATCGCCACCATCAACGCGCTCGCGCCGGGCCGCACCTTTTGCGGGGTGGGCGCGGGCAACACCGCGATGCGGGTGATGGGCCTGCCGCCCCAGCGCATCGCCGCCTATGACGCTTACCTCAGCGAGCTTAGGCCGCTGCTCAAGGGCGAAGAGGCGCTGCATGGCCCGGAGGGCTCGCCCATCCGCCACATCATGCCGGACAAGGGATTCGTCAACTTCGAGGATGACATTCCCCTCTACGTCTCCGGATTCGGCCCGCGCTCGCTGGCGCTGGCGGGCAAGCACGGCGACGGCGCGGTCTTGGCGCCTCCGGAGTTCGGCGCCGGGCTGGCCCAACTGTGGCATATGATGGAGGCGGGCGCCGAGGCTGGCGGGCGAACCCTCGACCGTGAGCGGTTCTACCTGACTGCCCTGACCACCATGGTGGTCCTGGAGGAGGGCGAGGCCCGGGACTCGGAGCGCGTGAAAAGCCAGTGCGGCGCGATGGCCATGGCGGCGGTGCACTATTCCTATGACCAATACCGCAACTTCGGCCATCAGCCGCCGAACGCGCTGGCGGGCATCTGGGCGGACTACACCGCGCTCCTGGAGTCCTTCCCGGCCGAGCGCCGCCACCAACGCATCCACGCGGGCCACAATTGCTGGGTGCTGCCGGAGGAGGAGCGCTTCCTGACGCCGGAGGTGCTGGCCGCCTCGTCCATGATCGGCACGGCCGATGAGTTGATCGAACGCTTGCTGGACCTGGCTGATGGCGGACTGGACCAAGTAATGATCCTGCCCAACTTCGACACCCGCTTCGATGTGCTGGAGCAGGTCGGGACCCAGATCCTGCCCAACGTTTGAACCTCAATACAGGACAAAACCGGAGGACGCCGCAATGATCGACGCCGTGCGCCGTGAATGGGCCAAGCGAAGCTGGTGGATGAACCTGACGTTCGCCTTCTGCCTCTACATGACCGTCATCTACATGCCCTTCGACATCTTTTTCAAGCCGATGGCGCAGGACGAGGAGGTCTGGTTCGGCTTCACCCTGCACGGCTTCTGGGCCAAGGCGACGGCGCCGCTGCACTGGCTGATCTATGCTGCGCTGGCCGCCGGGTTCTTCCGGATGTCGCGTTGGATGTGGCCTTGGGCCGCCATTTACGTGGCGCAGATCGCTCTCAGCATGCTGGTTTGGAACCTGCTCGATCCGCGCGGCGGCGGCTGGGGCGTTGGACTCATCGCCGGCGCCATCTTCCTGGTGCCGACCGTTGCGTTTTGGCGGGCGCGAGACGCCTTCCAGCCCCCGGCTGAAGACGCCGCCCAAGCCGCCTGAAGGGTTGGGGCCGACCCCGTGGCGAAGCCGCTGGCCATTGTCACCCGCCGCTGGCCGGCCGCGGTCGAGGCCCGTTTGGCCGATGCCTTTGACGTTCGCCTCAACACCGATGACCACCCCTTCTCCGCGGACGAGCTGCGCACCACTTTGACCGAAGCGGACGCGCTTTGCGCCACCGTCACCGATGACCTGTCAGCGGAAGTGCTGTCGACAGGCGGGCGTACCCGCATCATCGCCAACTTCGGCGTCGGCGTTAACCACATCGACCTAGATGCGGCCCGCTCCAGGGGCATCGCGGTGACCAACACGCCGGACGTGCTGACCGAATGCACGGCGGATCTGGCGATGGCCTTGCTGCTGATGTCCGCCCGGCGAGTGGGGGAGGGCGAGCGCGAACTGCGGGCTGGCCAGTGGATTGGCTGGCGCCCGACCCACCTGATCGGCACCCGCGTCTGGGGCAAGACGCTAGGCATCGTCGGCATGGGCCGCATCGGCATCGCCACCGCCCGCCGCGCCCACCACGGCTTCGGCATGCGCATCCTCTGCTTCAACCGCAGCCCGGTGCCCAAGGCGGTGCTTCGTGGCCTAGCCGCCGAACAGGTGGACCGCCTGGACGAACTGCTCCCGCAAGTGGACTTCCTCTCCTTGCACTGCCCCGCCAACCCCGAAAGCCACCACCTGATCGACGGCGCCGGCCTCGCCCAAATGCGCCCCACTGCCCACTTGGTCAACACCGCCCGAGGCAGCATAGTGGACGAGGCGGCGCTTGCCGAAGCCCTCAAACAGGGCGTGATTGCCGGTGCAGGGCTGGATGTTTACGAATCCGAACCCAAGGTCCACCCTGCGCTAGCCACCCTGGACAACGCCGTCCTCCTCCCCCACATGGGCAGCGGCACCGACGCCACCCGCGAAGCGATGGGCCAGCGCGTCCTCGACAACCTCAAAGCCTTCTTCGCTGGCAATCCGCCCCCAGACCTCTGCAACTGATCCTCAATCGGCGTTTTTTTGTTCGAAGTGGGCGGTGATCACTTCGCTGCCCAGGGTGCTGCCGTCGTTGTTGCCGATGGTGATGGCGGGCCAGCGGCCGTCGGCGAACAGGAACAGCACGGTGGCGCCTTCCGGGCCGGCAACCAAGGGGCCGTAGCCCCGGTTGGCGAGGCCGACGCGGATGTCGCCGGCGTGGTGCCAGGTGGCGCCGACCCGTTGGGAGCCTTCCAGGATGATTTCCGTGTAGTCGCAGTCGTGGGTGTGGGCCTCGACGGTGCAGTGCGGCGGGTAGTAGGCCTTGAAAACCGTCGGCGAGCCGGGTTCATCCGGCATCCCCACACGGTACATGCGGGTCTCGATGCCGCTCGGCAGGGTCACTTCGTCGAGGTCGTCCCAGCAGAACGCCATGTGGCCTTTGCGGCTCAGTTCGGCGCGCGCCTCGGCGTCGGTTTTCTGGCCGTTGCTTTGGGTGGTCTTGGTCATGGTGGCCTCCCGGTCGAAGAAGGGGATTAGGTAGATGATTGGATGGTTGGCATTCTGTCAGAGACCGCCGCCCAAAGCATCACACCGCGCGCACCGGAACGAGGCGGTCTGCGTCTTGGCCCAAGCCGATGTTGTCCCGGTCGAGCAGCCGGTCGGCGCGGTAGCTCGAGCGCACCAGCGGACCGGATGCCACTTCGATGAAGCCCATCGCCAGGCCCATTTCCCGGTACGCAGCGAATTGGTCCGGATGCACCCAGCGCTCGACCGGCAGATGGTGCGCCGTGGGGCGCAAGTATTGGCCGATGGTCAGCAGGTCCACGTCGTGCTCGCGCAAATCGGCCATGGCCCGGCGCAGTTCGTCGGTGGTCTCGCCCAGGCCGACCATGAGGCTGGATTTGGTCAGCAGCCGGGGTTCGGTCGCCTTGGCGGTGGCCAGCACGTCAAGGGTCTGCTGGTAGCCTGCTCTGGGATCCCGCACGCGCCGGGTCAGCCGTTGCACAGTCTCCAGGTTCTGGGCGAAGACTTCGAGTCCCGATGTGGCCACGGTGGCCACGGCGTCCGCATCGCCGGCAAAATCCGGGGTCAGCGCCTCCACCGCGGTGGCCGGGTTGCGCCGCTTGATGGCGCGAACGCAGGCCGCGTAGTGGCTGGCGCCGCCATCGGGCAGATCATCGCGGTCCACGGAGGTGAGCACCACGTAGCGCAAGCCCATCAGGCGCACCGACTCCGCCGCCGCAGCGGGCTCATCGGCGTCCAGCCAACCGTTGGGGTTGCCGGTGTCCACGGAGCAAAAGCGGCAGGCCCGGGTGCACACGCTGCCCATCAGCATGAGGGTGGCGGTGCCGTTGTCCCAGCACTCGCCGATGTTCGGACAGTGGGACTCCTCGCAGACCGTCGCCAAGCGATGGCTTCGAACGGTATTCCGCACGGATTCAAAGCGCGGCCCGCCGCCCAGCCGCACCCGCAGCCACGGCGGCTTGGCGCCGGTGGGACGGTTGCGCCCCGAGGCTGGCTTCATGCCGTCCTTGATGGCGCGGAAGCCCAGCGCCGTCCGGTATTTCTCGCCGCTTCTCGCGGCCTTGCCGCCTGTCATAGGGAGATTGTACCCCGGTTCAGTTCACCTCCTGAAACTGCAGGGCGTGCAGGCGCTGGTAGAGTCCGCCGCGGGCCAGCAACTCCTCGTGGGTGCCGAGTTCGGCGATGCGTCCGTGGTCCAGCACCAGCACCCGGTCGGCCTCCTGAATGGTCTGCAGCCGGTGGGCGATGAGGATGGCGGTGCGCCCGGCGGTCAGCTTGCCGATGGCGTCCTGGATGAGTTGCTCGGTCTCCGTGTCGATGGAGGCGGTGGCTTCGTCGAGCACCAGGATTTCCGGGTCCGCCGCCAGCACTCGGGCGAAGGCCAGCAGTTGGCGTTGGCCCTGGGAAAGGTTCTGGCCCCGCTCCGAGAGTTCCGTGTCGAAGCCTTGGGGCAGGGCCTCAATGAAGTCGAGCGCGTTGGCGGTGCGGGCGGCGGCGATGGCCCGCTCCCGGCTGACCGCGGGGTTGCCCAACGCGATGTTGTCGAAAACGGAGCCGGAGAAGATGTGGAAGTCCTGCAGCACCACGCCGATGCGGCGGCGCAGGTCGCGGCTTAGGATTCGGTTGACGTCGATGCCGTCGAGAAAGATGCGCCCGTCCTCGAAGTCGTAGAAGCGCGCCAGCAGCCGGATCAGGGTGCTCTTGCCGGAGCCGGTGGGGCCGACGATGGCCAGCTTCTCCCCTGCCGCGATCTGCAGGTTCAGGTCCTTGAGCACCGGCACGTCCGCATCGTAGGCGAACGACAGGCGCGAAAACTCAATCCGGCCGTCAAGACGCTCCGGCAGCGTGACGGGGTGCGCCGGTTCGTGGATCTTCTCGTCCCAGTCAAGCGCTTGAAAGATGCGCTCGCCGCTGGCCATGGCGCGGAACAGGATGTTGGTCTGCTCACCGAGGACGACGATGGGATGCAGCAGCATGTCCACGAAGCGGGTGAACAGCACCACCTCGCCCAAGGTGAGGTGGTCCTGGACCACTGCGCCGCCGCCGTAGTAGAGAATGACGCCGATGGCGATGTGGCCGATGGAGTCGTTCAGCGCGCCGTACAGGGTCTCCCAGCGAGCGGTGGTTGTTTCCAATCCCAGATTGCGCTGATTGATTCGCCGATAGTCCGCCGAATTGCGCTCTTCCCGCCCGGACAGTTGCACCACCTGCAGGCCGGCCAGGTTTTCCTGCATGTTCTGGTTCAGCGCCGATACCGTCTGCCGGGTAAGGCGAAACAGCCTGCGGGTGGCGCGGCGGAAGACGATGGTGGCCGCGGCCATGACCGGCAGGGCCAGCAGCAGGATGCCGGTCAGCGCCGGATCGATGGAGAGCATGATGAGCAGGGCGACCAGGAACGGCACGAACTCGCCGATCAGCGAGCCGATGCCCCGCAGCAGATCGTAGAGGGCTTCAACGTCATTGGTCACCCGCGTCATCACCCGGCCCACCGCCACCCGGTCGTAGAACGCGGCGGGGCGGGTTTCCAAGTGGCGGAAAAGGTCTAGGCGCAGGTCGCGCAGGCCCTTGATGACCGATTGGGTGAGCGTCATGCGATGGGCATGGCCGGTGACGGCCCAACCAATTTGCAGCAGCGCGTAGAGGATGCAGGCTGCCGCCAAGGGATGGGCGCCGAGCGTGTTGGACAGCCAATCCGCAATATCCGCCATGCCGAAGTCCGGGGCTTGGTGCGCCGTGTTGCCCTGAATGATCCGGTCGATCACGACGATGGAAACCACCACCGGCAGCAGCACTTGCAGGGTCGATGAGATCAGCACCAGTGCCCCGCTGAGCGCGAACGTGATGCGGTAGGGCTTAAGCCACTTCAGCAGCCGCCGCAGGAGGCTTAAGTTGAGCGCCTTGCCCGACAGGTCCGCGTCGAACATCGAGTAGTCGCGCTTGACCGATGCGGCCGTCATGGGGACGCTCCCGTTTCCCAGGCCGGAACCGGCGCGCCGAATGGCTTGCCGAGCGGCTCGCCGCCCCGCTGGAGGCGTTCAAGCTCGGCGTAGAGCCCGTCCTGTTCGATCAGCTCGCGGTGGCTGCCGCCTTCGACGATTCGGCCCGCGTCCAGGATCAGGATGCGGTCGGCGTGACGGGCGGTGGACACCCGGTGGGAGACGATCAACGTGGTTCGCCCGGACCGGGAGCGCTTCAGTTCCCTCAAAATGCGCTCCTCGGTTTCGGTGTCGACGCTGGAGAAGCAGTCGTCCAGAATCAACACCGGGGCTTCCCGAATCAACCCCCGGGCCAAGGTCGCCCGCTGCTTTTGCCCCCCGGACAGGGTGACGCCGCGCTCGCCCACGACGGTATCCATCCCCTCGGGAAACTCCTCGATGGTGTCCTTCAGGTCGGCTGCCGCCGCCGCTGTCCAGATTTGGTCGACCGGTCGCAGCGGATCGTCATAGGAGAGATTGTCCTTAAGCGGCAGGCCGAACAGGAAGGCCTGCTGCGGCACCAGCGCGATCTGCGCCCGCAGTTGGTCCAAGGGGTAGTCGCGCACGTCCACCCCGTCGATGAAAACGGCGCCCGGCGGCGGGTCGAACAGCCGGACGAGGGTCTTCAGCAACGTGGTCTTGCCGCTGCCGATGCGGCCCATGATGGCGATCATCTCACCGGGGCGGATGGCGAGGTTCGCGTCCTTGAGCGCCGCTTCTCGGCCCGCTTCGTGGCGCAGGGTCAGGGCGCGGACGTCGATCGCGCCCTTGATGAAGGCGGGGGCCGCGCCGCTGGGCCGGTCGGGCACTTCCGCATCGAGATCGAACACCTCGAACAGGCGATTGCTGGCCACCGCCCCCCGCTGCACGAGGTTGACGATGAAGCCGGCCACCCGGAAGGGCTGCACCACCATGTTGACGTACATGAAGAAGGCGACCAAGGCGCCGGGCGTCATCTCGCCGTTCAGCACCAGATATCCGCCGTAGCCCAGAATGGTGATTGAGCAGGCCGCCGCCAGCGTCGGCATCCAGGCGGTCATCAGGGAGTTGATTTGGGCCTGCCGATAGAACGCGCCGGCGTAGCTTTCGTTGGTAGTGGCGAAGCGGGCGATTTCGTTCTCCTCCTGGGCCATCGCCTGGATGGTGCGGATGCCCGCCAGGTTCTCCTGGGTCTGCGCCGCCAGATCCGAC
The DNA here is from genome assembly GCA_964598305.1 of uncultured Pseudomonadales bacterium. Taxonomy (GTDB): domain Bacteria; phylum Pseudomonadota; class Gammaproteobacteria; order Pseudomonadales; family Azotimanducaceae; genus Azophilus. The sequence goes on from CAZRBP010000012.1 coordinate 11,363, forward strand.
AGGCGGTTCTGCACGTCCATCGACGCCGAACCCATTTGCCGGGACAGGCGCTTGGCGTTGTAGTAGATAAACGGCATGGGCGGCAGCAGCAGCAGGGTTAGCGTCGGCGAGAAGTAGAGCATGAAGCCGAAGCCGACCAGCGTGGCGTAGGCCAGGATGATGACCAGAATGGTGCCCATGGCGATCAGCCGCTGAATGAGGCTGATGTCGGCCACCGCCCGGGTCATCATGTCGCCGATGCTATGCCGATTGAAGAATCGCGCGCCTTGGCGCTGCAAGTCGCCGTACAGCCGCTGGCGGAGGTCGAAGGCCACCCGCTGCCCGGTGGTGCGCACGGCGTAGCGGGCGGCGGTGACGGTCAGGTAGCGGGCCGTGACCGCAGCGGCGATGCCCAGCACCGGGGCGCGCACGTCGCCATCGCCGGCGGCGATCCGGTCGATGCCCATGGCCAGGAAGAACGGCACCAGCCCCTCGAAGAGCCTTGCTAAGCCGAAGGCGGCCACACCCGAAGACAGGCGCCAGCGATAGGGTGCGATGAAGGGCTGCAGGCGAAGCAGTGATTTCAGCATGGGGGATTGATCCCTTCCCGGATGCGGCCTTGGAGGGGCTAGGGCGAGGCGATCTTTAGGCCGTGCAACCGCTTGGGCACCCATTCGATGCCGGTTGCTTGGCGCTTCGCCACCGCGCCCGCCGCACAGGCGACGCCCTCCGGGCAGGGACAGTTCCCGTCCACCCGGTACTGCAGCGCTGCGGCAAGGCGGGCCTCCGCCGGATCGCCGAAGCCGTGCTCGAAGTCGTCAGGGACGGCGCAGCCGGGCAGCGCCGCAGCATCCGGCCCGCCGGAGCCGCTGGGATAAAAGCCGTCCGCGAAGTCGCCAAAGCCTTTGTCGTTGACGCCGCGGAACTGAATCGTGAAGTAGGTGGTGCCGCAGTTGTCGGTTGGGTAGAAGCCATAGGGCTTGCCGCAGGTGGTGTTGCCCACCTGCACCACCTCGATGTCGATGCCGCGCAGGCTGTTGATGACCGATTCGCTGGCCGAACAAGTGCCGCCACCGGTCAGCACGAACACCCGGGGGAGGTTCAGGCTCGGCAACGGCTCGTTCGCCGGTGCCGAGAAGCCGAGGCTCGTGTCGTGAAAGGGGATCGGCTCCAGCGGTCGGCCAGTGACGGGATCAAACTGCCGGTGCTTGTCGTTGAACTCGATGGCCTCAAACGTCCGGCCTTGGGCGGCCGCTGGGCCGGCGATCATGAAGCCGAGTTCGGCGGCAATGTCCAGATAGCCGCCGCCGTTGTAGCGCAGATCCAGAAAAAGGTCCGTTATGCCCTCGGTGGCGAGCGCTTCGACAGCGTCGATCAGTTCCTGTTCCGCAGTGGCGATGAAATCGTTGAACAGCAGGTAGCCGACTGGTCCTTGGTCGGTGTCGAGCACCTGGACGTGCTGCACGGGGTCGGACGTCACGGCCACCGCCTGCATGGTGATGGTTCTAGGCTCGGCGGCACCGAGATCCTGGACCACGAACTCATGGCTTTCGCCCTCAATGGAGGGAAACAGCCCGGCGTTCAGCAGGTCCACGTCCGCTTGGCTGTTGCCGTTGACCAGATCGGCCCCGTCGATTTCCAGTATCCGCGATCCTCGCGCCAAGCCGGCATCGGCGGCAGGGGATGCCGGCTCGACGAGGGCGACCACGGCTTCCCGGGGCGGGCGGGGGCTGAGCAGGGCGACCAGCGCGCCATAGCCCACCGAGATGCCGGATTGGGACAAGGCCTCCCACTCGGCTGTGGAATAGGTGAAGTGAAAGCGGTCCTTGTCGTTGCCGGAGGGGGTCTGGTCGAAGGTTCTGAGCAGGTCGAAGTACTCGGGCGTGTCGTACAAGGCCGGATCCCGGTCGATGATCTCGTCGTACCACAGGTAGAGGTCGTTGCTCCAAGAGCGCAGCCAGTTGTTCTCGTCCAAGACCTCGCCCGGCATGTCCGGAAAGACGTCGCTGCCGCCAGACGTGCGCGGGGTGGCGCAAAAGTCCTTGAATTGGGAGGCGGGCTCAAAGTGGCCTTCGAGCCAGCCGCCGGTGACGGTGACCGCGAAGCGGACCGGCAGGGACTCTCCGTTGGCTTCGCCGCTGCTGTCCCTGGCGTTCACCGTGATGGTCGCGGTGCCCGGTGCCACCCCGTTGAGGGTGAGCGTCGTGCCGCTGACCGCCACCGAGGCCACCCCGGCATCGCTGGAACTCGCGGTGAAGCTGTGGCGGTCCTCGGGGTTGCCGTCGGAGACGGAGGCCTCGACGCTAAGTGTTTCGCCGACAGCAAGCGTTTGATCGCCGATGGCCCCGACCCGGGGCTGAAAGTTGATGTCGCTGCCCCCGCCGCCCCCGCAACCGGCGGCCGCCGCCGCGGCAAGGAGCGCTGCCGTCCAGCGACGAAGCGGGAAAGTGCGTTCATCCATGACGGTTCCTCCTTGGAGCCTCAAAAGCTGGCGTTCTTTGGCGTGCGCGGAAAGGGGATCACGTCGCGTATGTTGTCCATGCCGGTCATGTACATCACCAGCCGTTCAAGTCCTAAGCCGAAGCCAGCGTGGGGCACCGTCCCGTAGCGGCGAAGGTCCCGATACCACCAAAGGTCATCGCCCAACCCCTGTTCCTGGAGGCGGGCATCCAGTTCGTCCAGCCGCTCCTCCCGCTGGCTGCCGCCGATGATCTCACCGACGCCGGGAGCCAGGACATCCATGGCGGCGACGGTGTTGCGGTCGTCGTTCAGGCGCATGTAGAACGCCTTGATGGCGCGGGGGTAGTTGACCACCACCACCGGACCGCCGACCACTTCCTCGGTGAGGAAGCGCTCGTGCTCGGATTGCAGGTCCAAGCCCCAGCCGACCGGGAACTCGAAGCTGCGGCCCGCCTTTTGCAGCAACGTGATGGCTTCGCCGTAGTCCAACCGCGTGAACTGGGCTTGGCGCAGCTTTTGCAATCGATCGAGCACCCCGTCATCGATGCGGTCGGCGAAGAACTGCAGGTCTTCGGGATGTTCATCGAGCACTTGGCCGGTTACGCTCTTCAGGAAATCCTCGGCCAGTTCCGCGAGATCGTTCAGGTCGGCAAAGGCGATTTCCGGCTCGATCATCCAGAACTCGGCCAGATGCCGGCTGGTGTTGGAGTTCTCGGCCCGGAAGGTGGGGCCGAAGGTGTACACGCGGCTCAAGGCGCAGGCGTAGCTTTCCACATTGAGCTGGCCGGAGACGGTGAGGTAGGCGGGTGTGCCGAAGAAGTCCTCCTCAGCGGGCTGGTTGAGCCGGTCCAGGGTGGACACCCGGAAAAGGGCGCCGGCGCCCTCGCAGTCGTTGGCGGTGATGATGGGCGTGTGCACCCACAGGAACCCGTGCTGGCGAAAGTAGGCTTGCACGGCTCCGGCGATACCGTTGCGAACGCGGGCCACCGCGGCGAAGGCGTTGGTGCGGGGCCGCAGGTGCGCCACGCCGCGCAGGTACTCGAAGGTGTGCCGTTTCTTGGCGATGGGGTAGGTCTCTGGCTGGTCCACCCAGCCCAGCACTTCGATGGCGCTGGCCTGTACTTCGCGGTCCTGCCCGCGCCCTTGGGAGGCCACCAGAACGCCTTCGATGCGCACCGCGCAGCCCGCGCTCAGGTGGGCAACCTCGCTGTCGTAGTTGGGCAGGGAGGCCTCGGCGACCACTTGCAGGGTCGCCAAGGTGCTGCCGTCACTGACGTGGATGAAGGCGAAGCCGCCTTTGGAGACGCGGCAGGTCCGCACCCAGCCGGTAACCGTGACTGGGTTGTCCAGTTCGAAATCGTGGCTGAGCACCGCTTTGATGGAGTGAGCGGTCATCGCATCATGATACGGCATTCGCCAAACAGTCAAAATTTTAGTAGTTTGGGCATTGGAACAACCGGATGCAGCCATGAGCAACCCCCGTGTATTGGCGAGTCTCCTCCTAGGCGTTGTGCTTGCCGCCGCAGCGTTGCTTTTCCTGAACTTTTGGCCGTTCGATGACCCACCCCTGACTCATCCGGGGCTTGAGCCCTTGGCACCCCTACCCACCTTGGAGGAGCCGCCCCAACCACCCGAGCCGGTGCCGGACGTGAGCGATGCGGTTGCGGCCGAAAGCGAAGCGCCTGCTGCCGTTGACGCCGCCGACGAGCCCGCTGAGGCTCCTGTGGCCGAGCCTGCGGCCTTGGCCGTGGCCTTGCCGCCGCTTGAAGAGAGCGATGCCTTTGTGAGGGAGCAAACCAAGGGCGTTTGCCTGCCGGTGGCCTGGACGGTGGCCGACAACTTGGCTCGCCGCGCCTCGGTCCTGATCGAAAACGCCAGCCGCGGGGTGCTGCCGCCTAAGCGGGGTGGCCTGTTGCCGCCGCTCGACGCCTTTCCGGTGCGCCGCGAAGGCGAGCGCTTCTTCATGGATGAGTCCGGTTACCAGCGTTACGACGCCTACTTGGAGGAGTTGGAGGCCATTGACCCCGAGCGCTTGGCGGGTTGCATTCGGTTGCTGGGACCGTTGCTGGACCAAGCCTTGAACGAATTAGGCTATGCCGATGGCGCGCAAGCGGGCATCGCCGCCGCCATGGAACAGATTTTGGCCGTGCCTGAGCCGAGTTCAGACTTGAGGATTGAGCTGGTGCAACCGAAGGTTCTATACCACTACGCGGATCCAAGCCTTGAGTCCTTGAGCGACGTGCAAAAACAGGTGCTGCGCATGGGGCCGGATAACACCCGCCGGCTCAAGGCTTACTCGGAGCGGTTGCTGCCGCTGCTGTAGCTGTCGCGAATCGCGCTCAGGTCGATGCCCGCCTTGAAGGGGCTGCGCCGCTCAATCCAGTCGATGTCCTGGGAGACGTGGCCGCGTTCGGCATCCAGAAAGCGGGCCACGGCGTCGCGAAAGGCCGGCTCCCGAATCCAGTGGGCGCTGTAGGTGGCTTGGGGCAGGTAGCCGCGAACCACCTTGTGCGGACCCTGGGCGCCGGCTTCGACCCGGGCCAAGCCTTTGGCGATGGCGAAGTCGATGGCTTGGTAGTAGCAGGTTTCAAAGTGCAGGAAGCGGTGGTCCTCGATGCACCCCCAGTTGCGCCCGTACAGCGCATCGTCGCCGATGAAGTTCAGTGCGCCGGCAATGTAGCGGCCGTTTCGTTTGCACATCACCAGCAGGGTGCGGTCCGCTAGGGTTTCGTTGATCAGGCTGAAAAAGAGCCGGGTGAGGTAGGGTGAGCCCCACTTGCGGGCGCCGGTGTCCATGTAGAAATCGTGAAAGGCGTCCCAGTGGCCCTCAGTGAGGTCCGAGCCGGTCACCCATTCGATGCTGATGCCGTTCGCCAATGCCTCGCGGCGCTCGCGCTTGAGATTCTTGCGTTTCTTGGAGGACAGGTCGGCTAGAAAGCCCTCGAAGCTGGCGTAGTTGGCGTTGTGCCAGTGGAACTGCTGATCCATGCGCCGCAGATAGCCATGCTGACCTGCCGTGCGCCATTGGCGTTCGGGCAGGAAGGTGATGTGCAGCGACGAGACTTCGACCTGCTCCGCCAGCGCGGCGCAGGCGTCGAGCAGTTGCCCCTCAGTCTCCCCGTCCCGGTCGGCGCAGAGCAGGCGGCGTCCGGTGGCCGGGGTGAACGGAATGCTGGACAGCAGCTTGGGATAGTAGCTGCCGCCGGCGCGGTGCAGGGCCTCGGCCCAAGAGTGGTCGAAGACGTACTCGCCTTGGGAGTGTCCCTTCAGATACAGGGGGACACAGCCAACGACCCGCTCGCCTTCGCTCAGCACGAGGTGGAAGGGCTGCCAGCCGGTACGGCCGGTGGCGCTGCCGCTGGCTTCGAGGGCATGCAGAAACTCGTGCGACAAGAACGGACTGAAAACTGCGTCCGGCGGGTTGGCGCAATCGTTCCAAGCGTCGGCGTCAATGTCGGCGATGCTTTTCAAAACGCGTGCCGTGCGGTTACTGGCTGCCAATTGGTTTCCTTGATCGAGGGCTTGGGCTGGACCGCTGCCGGGAGCTGTTCCTAGTACAGGGCACCACGAGCCGTGATCGTAGATAATGGCTTGATGGCTGGCCGTCTTCAATACAGCGCTCCGGTTCCGGTCTCCGCCACCGAGCGGGGGGCGCTGCTCGCGTTTGCCCGCCGAGCGGCCGAGGAAGCCGGCGAGCAGGCGCTGCGCTGGTTTCGAACGCCAATGCAGGTGGACAACAAGGGCGGTGAACGCGCCTTTGACCCGGTCACCGAGGCCGACCGTGCCTGCGAACGCGCGCTTCGGACGGCCATCGGCGCCGCTTGGCCTGAGCATGGCCTGTACGGCGAGGAATTTGGGCACCAACCGGGTAATGGCCTGACTTGGGTGATCGATCCGATCGACGGCACCCGGGGCTTCGCCGCCGGCCTACTGCATTGGGGCTTGCTGCTGGCCTTGTTTGACGGCCAGCGGCCGATCATCGGCGTGCTGCGTCAACCCTTTGTGGACGAAACCTTCTGGGGGGATGGCCAACGGGCCGGGTACCAGCGCGCCGGGCAGGAGAGGCCGTTGGCGGTGCGGGCCTGTCCAGAGCTTGGCTCGGCAACCTTGGCCACGACCAGTCCGCACCTTTTCAAGCTAGGGGCGCAGGCCGCTGGGTTTGGCGCCTTGGCCGACCAGGTCCGCATGACCCGCTACGGGGGCGACTGTTACCACTTCGCCCTGCTCGCCATGGGGCACTTGGACCTCGCTGTGGAGGCTGGCCTTAAGCCCTACGACATCCAAGCCCTGATTCCGATCATTGAGGGTGCTGGGGGGCGAGTGACCGCTTGGGACGGCGGCGACGCGGCCCTGGGCGGCAACGTCCTCGCCAGCGGCGATGCGGCCTTGCACGGCGAAGCGCTGGAACTGCTGAATTCAGCACCCTGAGTCAATCCCGGCCATGCCGTGTTAAGGTGCGGCGTCATACGATTTTGGACGTTGGCTATGAGGCGTCTGCTTGCCTTGATTTTGGCGCAATCGGTGGTTGCGGGCGCTTGGGCGGCTGCCGAGGCTGAAGCCGTGCCCACCGCCGCGCCCGATGCCGCGCCGGATCCCTATGACCTGATCGCTGCCGCCATCGACCTCAATCGGGGCCTGACCTCCTACGTCGAGATGACCATGCTGGTTCATCGTCCCGAATGGGAGCGCAGTTCGGCGCTGGTGGGCTGGACCCGGGGGCGCACCGATGCCCTGATTCGCTTCACTGCGCCGGCCCGGGACGCTGGCAATGCCACCTTGCGCGATGGCGAGAAGATGTGGACCTTCACTCCCAAGCTCAATCGCGTTGTGCGCCTGCCCTTCAGCCTGATGTCGCAGAGTTGGGCCGGTTCGGACTTTTCCTACAGCGACCTGTCGCGCACCGATGACGTGCTCAACTACTACGACCTTGAGATCGTTGAGGTCAGCGAGGACGCGGACGGGCGCGCCGTTTACCGCATCGACGCCCGTCCCCACGACGATGCGCCGGTGGTTTGGGGCAAGGAGGAGTGGGTGCTGCGCGACGACTACATCATCCTCTCCCAAACCTTCTACGACCAGGACATGATTGCCTTGAAGCGGCTGGAGACCTTGGAGATCAAGAACCTTGGCGGCCGTCTGCTGGCGGCCCGAATGCGCATGTCGAAGCTCGATGAGGCGGACCACTACACCGAGATGGAGTACTTGGAAGCGGAGTTCGACCTGTCCCTCCCCGACAGCGTCTTCACCACCTTCAACCTGCAGAGTGGTGCCCGCGGTGGCTGAGGCCGTGGCGGCTGGAGAGGCTCCGGCCGATGCCGCCCGCCCACTGATGCCGGCCATCGCTTGGCGCAATCTGTGGCGCAACCGCCGCCGCACCTGGCTTTCCGCCGGCGCGGTTGCCTTCGCGGTGGGCCTGACGGGCTTCGCCATGGCGATTCAGGCGGGTATGTACGGCACCCAGATCGACTCCGCCACCGCCTTTTTCGCCGGACACGTGCAACTCAAGCGGCAGGACTACATTGATCGGTCCCGCTTCGAGCATACGATCGATGGCGTCACCCCGCTGGTGCGCGACCTGGAGTCGCGGCCTGGCGTCGTCTCGGTTGCGCCCCGGGTGGAGGCCTTTGCGCTTGCCTCCGCGGACGACCGCAGCTTCGGCGCCCAGGTGCTCGGCGTTGATCTCGAGCGGGAGCGGCGCACGGTGCGCTTCTTCAATCGCGTTGCCGAAGGGCGCATGGCCGAGCAACCCGGCGAGGCCGTTATCGGTTCGGCCTTGGCGCGCAACCTCAGCGTCGGCGTTGGTGGCGAATTGGTGGTGCTCGGCGCCGGCAAGGAGGGCGGCGTGGCGGCCATGGCGGCCACGGTGACCGGCATTTTCAATACCGGCATGGCCGACTTCGACCGCAGCCTTATGGTGGCCCCCATAGCCGCCGTTCAGGAGGCCTTCGGCCTGGGCGACGAGGCCCACACCTTGGTGGCGCGCGTCGCCGATGTGGGTGACAGCCGCGAGGTGGCCGCCGCCCTGAACGCGGATTTGCCGCCGGGCGTGGTGGCCCGCAGTTGGCAGGCGGCGCTGCCGGAAATCAGCCAGGCCATCGAAGTGGATGCCCTCGGCGGCGTGCTGGTGTACGCCATCATCATGCTGGTAGTGGCCTTCAGCGTGGTCAACACCTTCATCATGACGATCTTTGAGCGCACCCAGGAGTTCGGCATGCTGCGCGCCATCGGCATGCGCCCAGGCACCATTATGGGCATGCTGCAGATCGAGGCGTTCTTCATCTGGCTGCTGGGCATCGGCTTAGCCTTGGCCGTGGCCGGCCCGGTGATCTTCTGGCTGTCGGAGTTTGGCTTGCACCTCGGCGAGGCCATGACCGAACTCGCCGGTCAGGGGCTGTTTCTGCCGGACCGCCTGCACGCCAAGGTCACTGCCGCGGTGTTGCTGACGTCCCCCTTGATCATGCTGGCGGGCGTGCAGCTTGCGGCCCTCATCCCCTCGCTGCGCATTCGGCGCCTGCGCGCAGTCCTCGCTTTGCGAGCGGAATAGAGTTTGCGAGCGGAATAGAGTTTGCGAGCGGAATAGAGT
>CAZRBP010000012.1:20484-40987 GCA_964598305.1 uncultured Pseudomonadales bacterium
TTTGCGAGCGGAATAGAGTTTGCGAGCGGAATAGAGTCCTAAGGCGAAGCCGTGGCAGAGATCAGCGCCGAAATCCCAACCAGCCGTCGTTCCGCCGGCTTGCCCGCCAGCGTCCTCGCCATCGCTTGGCGCAATCTGTGGCGCAATCCGCGGCGCACCTGGCTGATGGCGGGAAGCATCGCCTTCGCCATCTGGATGCTGTCCTTCAGCTTCGCGCTGCAGAAGGGCGCTTTCGACGTGATGACCGACAACGGCGCCCAGCTCTGGATCGGCCATGCGCAAATTCAGCACCCGGACTTTGAGGACGAGCCCCTGCTGGAGAACGTCATTGCCGATGTGCCGCGCCTGCGCCGGGCAGTGGAGGCGCTCGACGGCGTTCTGACCGCCGCCCCGCGGGCCGAGGCAGCGGCGCTGGTGTCGGCGGGCGAGCGCAGCTTTGGGGCGCTGGTGGTGGGCGTCGAAGCGGCGGCCGAGGCGCAGTGGTCGGGGCTGGCGGGCGCGGTTGCAGCCGGGCGCTATCTGGACGGTCCGGGCCAAGCCTTCGTGGGCGCCGCCATGGCCCGCAATCTCGGCATCTCGGTGGGCGATGAACTGGTGATGCTCGGCACCGCCAAGGAAGGCGGGGTGGCCGCGGCGGTGGCCGAGGTTGCGGGCGTGTTCAGCACCGGCTCGGCGGCGCTGGACCGCTCCTTGGCGCTGATCCCCATTGCCGACTTTCGCGGCGCCTGGAATCTGGCGCCCGACGAAGCCCACCGCCTAGTTGTCGTGGTCGATGAGGTGGGCGAGGCCTTGGACACAGCCGAGGCCGCAGCTGGCGCCGCCGCACCGTTCCGGGTGCTGGACTGGCAGGCGCTCATGCCGGAGGTCAAGCAATTCATCGACCTAAAGCTCGCCGGCCTCTATTTCCTGTTCGCCATCATCGCCATCATCATCACCTTCAGCGTGGTCAACGCCTTTCTGATGACGCTCTTCGAGCGCACCGCCGAGTTTGGCATGTTGAAGGCGATCGGCATGCGTCCGGGCAGCATTCTCGGCCAACTGCAGTGCGAGGCGCTGCTGCTCTGGGTTCTTGGCGTCCTGCTTGGCGTCGGCGTCACCTTGGGGCTGGTGCTTTGGCTCGAAGCGGTGGGGATGCCCATGCCGATCGATCCCAACGAGGTGATGCCCGGACTGAACATGCCCGACCGGATCCATCCGTCCATGGGCTGGGGCGTGGCCTCGGTGGCCTGCCTGACCTTGCTGGCGGGCACCCAGTTGGCACTGCTTGTGCCTGGGGTGCGCCTGCGCCGGCTCAACTGCGTCGAAGCGCTGCGAACCCAGGAGTAGGGGAGCCATGCCGATCAAACTGCTCTTTCATATGTCCGTGCGCAACATCCTGCGCCACCGGCGGCGCAACGGCATGATGCTGGCCGCGGTGGTGGTTGCGGTAGGGGCGGTGGTGATGATGAACAGCCTGATCCGCGGCATGCAGCAGGACATGGCGGATGCCGCAGTGGAGAACTTGGTTGGCCACGTCAAGGTGCTGGCGCCCGGCTACCGGGATGATCCCGGCATTCAAAAAAACTTCGAGTTGGCCAGCGACTGGCGCCCGCCGGAGGGTGTGACTGAAGTGGCCGGCTGGGCGCTGCGGGTGCGGGTGCCGGCGGTCATCATGAGCGAACGGGGCACTCGCGGAATTCAGTTCGTGGGCGTCAATCCGCAGCAGGAGGGCATCTCCTTCCTGAGCAGCGCGCACATGGCGGGCGAATCGCTCAAGGACGCCTCCGATGGCCGCATCATCATTGGCCAGGCGCTTGCCGAACAGCTCGAAACCGGCCTCGGCCGGCGCTTGGTGATCATCACCCAGGGCGCCGACGGGCTGAACCGGGAGGCGGGCTTTCGCATCGCCGGCCTTTACGATGCGGACGGCGAGGGCATGGAGAAGTTCTTCGTCTTCACCGGCGTAGGTGCCCTGCAGAAGATGGTGGGCGCGGACGTCTTCACCGAACTCTCGATCCGGATGCATCGGGAGCCTGCGCTGTTTGCGCTCAAGGAGGCCTTGGTCGAACTCTTCACCGGCCTTGAAGTGCTCGACTGGCGGGAGCTGGAGCCCCAGGCGGCGGCCATGTTCATTTTTGCCGACGCGGCGGTGCTGATCTGGTTCTTCGTGATGATGGGGGCGCTGGTGTTTGGCCTGGTCAACACCTTGATCACCTCGGTCATGGAGCGCATTCGCGAACTCGGCATGCTGCGGGCGGTGGGCATGCGGCCGCGCAGCGTGGTGGCGCAGGTGGTCATCGAGTCGAGCGTGCTCATGCTGATCGGCGTTGCTGTCGGCATCGCCGCCGGTCTTGCGGGCATACTCGCCATGGGCGACGGCCTCGATCTGTCGTCGTGGTCGGAAGGGGTGGAAAGCTTCGGCATGCGCACGCTGCTGCGACCCGTGCCCTTGGCGGAAGACGTGCTGCTCATCGCCTTCCTGAGCCTTGGCCTCGGCGTCGTCGCCAGCCTCTACCCGGCATGGCGGGCGATCAAAATCAAACCTCTGGAGGCGCTTCGACGATGAGCCATGTCAGTAACGGGGTAGTGGTTGATTGCGCGGGCGTCAGCCGCACCTACCAGGAGGACGCGGTGCCGGTGCATGCGCTGCGCGGCGTGGACTTTGAGTTCAGTCGAGGCGACTTCGTGAGCCTGTCGGGCCCCTCCGGTTCGGGCAAGTCGACCTTGCTGAACCTGATCGGCGGCTTGGACCGCGCGGATGCGGGCACCATTTCGGTGGACGGCGTGGTCGTGGACGGCTTAAGCGAATCGGAGCTATCGGATCTGCGCCTGCACAAGATTGGCTTCGTCTTCCAATCCTACAACCTCATTCCGGTGCTTTCCGCCCAGGAGAACGTCGAGTTCATCATGCAACTGCAAGGGGTGGCGCCGGCTGAGCGGGCCGAACGGGCGGTGGAGACCTTAACCTCGCTCGGCATCGGCGAGTTGGCGCACCGCCGCCCCGGCGAACTGTCCGGCGGCCAGCAGCAGCGGGTGGCCATCGCCCGGGCCATCGTCACCCATCCGGTGCTGCTGCTGGCCGATGAGCCGAGCGCCAACCTCGACTCCGCCACCACCGAGGAACTCCTCAAGCTGCTGCGGCGCTTGAACGACGATCGCGGCATCTCGATTCTGACCGCCACCCACGACCCCATGGTGATGGGCTACGCCAAGCGCCGGGTGGTCCTGCGCGACGGCGCCATCGTCGAGGACTCTGCCAACTGACCGGCTTTAGAAAGGCGTTTGCCGCCAGGGTGCTGGTCGCGGCCAGCCTTCCCGGCGTGGCAGCGGCTGTTGACATTCAGGCGCGCGCCAAGCTGTTCGGCACTGCCCAAGCCCTGCCCAGCCACGACCTACAACGGCAGCTCGACCGCACCCCGGCCTACGACGGCAGCGCCGACTTCCGTCTCATGCTGCGCCACACCACCGGTTCCTTCACGATCCTGGCGGACCACGCCCTTACCTTGGTCAGTGGCGACTCCCATGGACTGCTGAGCACCTTGCAGCCGACCTTGGATCAGTCGCCGGCCGGTGACGGCCGCCGGGCGCTGAACCTGACTTGGGAAATCGAATCGGGCGCCCGGCACCGCAGTTGGGGACGCCTGGATCGCTTGGCCGTTCAGTATCGGCTAAACGATTGGTCGCTGACCTTGGGGCGTCAGGCGGTGAGCTGGGGCAACGGCATGGTCTTTGCGCCGATGGATCTGTTCAACCCATTCGCGCCGACCACGGTGGACCGGGACTACAAGGCGGGGGACGACCTGTTCCTGGCGGAGCGCCTGCTGGCCAATGGCGGCGATGTCCAGTTGTTGGCCGTCGTTCGTCGCGACGAGCAGGGACAGCGCACGGGCCAAGCGGCCAGCACGGCGCTTAAGTGGCATGGCTTCGCCGGGCAGTTGGAGTTCGACTTGCTCGCCGCCCGGCATTACCGGGACCAGGTGTTCGGCGCTGGCTTCCGCTTTCCCTTGGGCGGTGCCTTAATGCGCTCCGATCTGGTCGCCACCCACCTCGACGATGGCGGCTGGCGGCTGTCCGGATTGCTGAATGCTGATGTGAGCTTTGTCGCTGCAGGCCGCAACGCCTATGTGTTCGCCGAGTACTTCCACAACGGGTTCGGCGTCGCCAAGCTGCCCTCCACCGCGGATCAACTGCCGTCCGCCCTTGTCCAGCGCTTGAGCCGGGGTGAGGTCTTCAACCCCATGCGCGACTACTTGGCCGTGGGCGGCAACCTCGAATGGCATCCGCTCATCAACCAAGCGCTGACCCTGATCGGCAATCTCAACGACGGCAGCCTCCTGGTGCAAACCTCGGTCACCTACGAGCGCGGCGACCACCAACGGCTGCAGCTTGGCATCGTTGCGCCCTTGGGCCAACGCGGCAAGGAGTTCGGCGGGGTGCCTGTGTTCGGCGAAGAGGTGACCAGTGGCGGCGGAAAAACCCTGTTCGCCCGCTGGGTGTATTACTTCTGAGTGTTCGGTTCCAAGGTCAAATGCACCCGGCTGCCGTTGTTGCTGAAAGCCTCGGCGCGTTCGGCCTCAAGGTCGTAGATGATGATCTCGGCGGTCAGCCGATCCTCGCCTTGGATCAAGGTGCCGCCGCCGGAGACCCGCACCCGCTCGTCTTCAAAGTGATAGTCCAAGGCGGCGCCCGTCACCGTGATGGGCGGCTCGGCGGCTTGGTCGGATAGGATGGCCGGATCGCCTTGCGCCATCATGGAGACCACGTCGTTATCTTCGGTGAAGTACACGGTCAGATTGTCGGCGCGGATCTCGCGCTCGCCCTGAACGGCGACGACCCCGCCGGTGTAAATCGCCTTGTGCTCGGCGAGCAGCATCTCAAAGTGCCCGGCCTCAATGTTGATGGGCTGAGCGGAGGCCGCTGCGGCCAACGTCAGCAAAACCGCCAACAGCGGCCATCGCTTCATGCTAGTCGTCCCCGCCCACGGTCGCGACCTCGGCGGCGGCGACGTTGGCCTTTCTGGCCTCGACGAGCTGTGGCACCGCGGCGTCGAGTTCGTCCAAGCCCCATACGCCCTCGCTCTTGTGAAACCGCTTGATCACCGCTGGCTGCTGCATGATGCCGACGCCGCCGCTGGCGGTGTGGAAGATCTCGGAGGTGATGCCGGCCCCTTCCTCGCCGCACAGCCACACCACAATGGGCGCCACATGCTGCGGCCCGCCTTGATCGATCTCCGATTGGTCGATCGTCTCGCCGCGGTTTTCGCGCAGGGGGATGGTCATGCGGGTCAGCGCTCCGGGGGAGATGGTGTTGACCGTGCAGCCGTACTTGGCCAGTTCGAAGGCCAAGACTCGGGAAAACCCGGCAATGCCTGCCTTGGCGGCGCCGTAGTTCGACTGGCCGAAGTTGCCGAATAGGCCCGAGACGCTGGAGAAGTTGACAATGCGGCAGCCGGTGCGGTTGTGCTCGCGAATGTAGCGGGCGAAGGGACGCGAGCAGCAGTAGTGGCCCTTCAGGTGCACGGCGATGACGGCATCCCAGTCCGCCTCGCTCATGTTGAAGATGGAACGGTCGCGCAGAATGCCGGCGTTGTTGATCAGAATGTCCATGCCGCCGAACGCGTCTAGTGCGGTGTTGAGCAGGCTTTCGCCACCAGCCACTTCGGCCACCGACTCCGTGTTCGGCACGGCTTCGCCGCCCTGGGCGCGGATTTCGGCACACACTTGTTCGGCGATGTTGCCGGCGCCGGTGCCGTCGGCGGCGCCGCCGAGATCGTTGACCACCACCTTGGCGCCCTCCGCGGCCATCAGCAGGGCGATTTCCCGGCCGATGCCACGGCCCGCCCCAGTCACCACCGCTATCTTGTCCTCGAGTCTGCCCACCATGCCTTCCTTGTTGCCATGCGATTGAAGAGCGGATACTAATACAATGCGGTGGGGTGAGGCGATGTTGACAGGCTGCGGAGGAGTCGATTGGATGTGAGCACGCACGGCGATGCGGCCTTGGCCATGGTCGGGGAGGCTTTAAACGACGGCGTCGATCACGTGGCGGTGCTGCTGCGCCATTCCGCGCGCACGTTCAAAGCCGGGTTGCACGATCTTGACAATCAACTCACCGATGAGGGGCGCTCGCTCTGCCGCCGTTTTGGGCGGCGGCTGCCCAAGGACCTGACGTTGCGGGCCTACGCTAGTCCGGCCCAACGCTGCCTGGAGACGGCGCAGCTCATTCTTGAGGCGCACGAGGCCGAGGGCGGCTCAATCACCCGGCACCGACCAGTGGAGGCGCTCGGCGTCTTCTATGCACTCGACCAGATGAAGATGTGGAAGGGCATGGAGGCGGCGGGTGGCATGGCGAACTACCTGCGAAGCTGGCTGGCCGGCGCGGTGCCCGCTGACGCCATGATGCCGGCCCAATGGGCGGCGCGGTTGGTGCTCGGCTGCATGGCGGGAAAACTGGCCGCCCCGGTGGCCCGCCCTCAGCTTGACCTGCACGTGTCGCACGACGTGACGCTCCACCTGCTGCGCTGTGCGCTGCTTGGGGAGCCGGCGGACGGTCCGCCGGTGGAGTTTCTCGATGGCCTAGTCGTTTGGCGGGCCGAGGGAGCGTTGTGGCTCAAGAGCCAACACGGCCCTGCGCAACGCGTCAGGGGTGAGTTGAATGACCAATCGAATCAAGGAGACGGAGCATGAAGCACGTGAATCGATCGCTGGCGCTGGGGATGTTGAGCTTGGCCATGACAGCCCAAGCGATGGCGGCCCCGGCGATGGCGGGCAGCGACTGCCAGCCTTCCAAGTGGGGCGCTGACGACGAGGTGGGCAACGCCAACCTCATCGATGCGGCGTCGGTGTTGAAGGCGGCGGAGTTGATCCAGACTGGCCAGACCTACAGCTTGGGCATCACCATCGACAGCGCCACCCCGGCCTTTCCGCCCCGGGGCCTGTCGCTGACCGTGGTGCAGCCCAACCAGCAAGGCGGCGCCAGGCCGCTGTTCGACCGCTCCTACAACGACGACATTTTCACCGGCTGGTTCGGCATCGGCTCGCAACTCGACGGCCTAGGCCACCTCGGCACCAACGATGAGTACTACAACTGCAACCAGGCCGCGGACTTCTCCGCCATCACCGGCTTGACGCGCTTGGGGATAGAAAAGGTGCCGCCCATCGTCGCCCGGGGCATCGTCCTGGACATGGCGGCCCACTACGGCGTAGCCCATTTGGCCGCGGGCCAGGCGTTCAGCGTCGAGGCTGTGCAGGCAGCGGAAAAGCGCCAAGGCACACCGGTGCGCGAAGGCGACGTGGTGCTCTTCCACACCGGCTGGACCGACGCCAAGCTGGACGCCGACCCGCTGCTTTGGGCGTCAACGGCGCCGGGCAGTTCGGCCGCAGTGGCGGAATATCTCGCGGGCAAGAACGTGGTTGCGGTGGGTTCGGACACTTGGGGCCTCGATGTGGTGCCTTCCGAGCATCCCGAAAAGCCCTTCCCCGGCCACGTCACCCTGCTCAAGGAGCACGGCATCTACATCCTGGAGACCATGAACACCGGCCCCTTGGTGCGCGACGGTGCCTACGAGTTCCTGTTTGTGCTGGGCCAGGCAAAGGTGCGCGGCGCGGTGCAGATGATCATCAATCCGGTGGCGATTCGCTAAGTCAGGCAACTGGTGACGGCCGGCTCTAAACCGGCGGGATGGCACTGGCTTAGGGTGACCTCGGGGCAGCCGTTGAAGTCCGCAAAGTCGGCGGCGGCGTTGGCGAAGGCGTCGAAGAAGCCCTCATCGACATCCCGTTCGATGTGCAGTTGCTTGATGTTGAATTCGCCGCTGGCCCGATGCGCCTTGCAGTCCATCCGCCCGACCAAGCGGTCGCGGTACAGCAGGGGCAGGCAGAAGTAGCCGAAGCGCCGCTTTTCCGCCTTGACGTAGCACTCGATCTGGTAGTCGAAGTCGAATAGGGCGTTGACCCGGTGGCGCAGGATGACGGCGTTGTCGAAGGGCGAGAGGATGCGCACGGCGGCCGGCGCTGGCGGCGCCCGGCGTTCAAGCAACTCGGCATCCGCCCACCAGAGGCTGCCGTCGCCGGTTTGCAGGTGCTTGAGCCGCCCCTGGTCCACCCCATCCGCCAGCACCTCGGCGACCGCCTTGCGCAGCGGCGCGCCGGGCTGCAGGTGGGTGAACGACTTTTGGGTGGCGAAGCCGTGGCTGCGCAGGGTGTTGCGCACGAGGTAGGCGGCGAACTCGCGCAAGTCCGGAACATTGGTGGCGACGCCGGGCGGCAGCACCCGCTCCGGCAGGTCGTAGGTCTTCTGGAAGCCGTCGCGGCCGATGATCATCAGCTCGCCCTCGATGAAAAGCTGCTCCAAGGCCCGCTTGGCGGGCTTCCAGTCCCACCAGCCTTCGCGGGATGGGCGGGTGTCCTCGAAGTCCCTCGATTTCAGCGGGCCGTCGATCCGCACCCGATCAAGGATTCGGGCCATGAGCTGTTGGTCGCTGCTGCGCTCCCAGCCGATTTCCCGATTCCTGAACGCCTCCATCTGGCGCAGCGCGAAGCGGTAGTCGCGCATCGGCAGGTAGGCGGCGGCGTGGTACCAATGCTCGAACACCTTGCCCTCCCGCTGCAGTCGGTCGAGAAGGGCGGGCCGGTAGTTGGGCACGCGGCTGCGCAGCACGTGGTGATGGGCCCGTTCGACCACCGATATGGTGTCGATCTGCACGTAGCCGAGCTGCTCGATTGCCTTCACCACCGCGCCCTTGCCGCGCCCGAAGCCCGCCTGCTTCAACAAGCCCTGCTGGCCGAGGGCGATGCGCCGGAGCTTGCCTTTGTCTCGAATCAGGTCAGAATCACGCTTCTTTAGCTGGAGAGTCATGTTGCCTCGAATCAGGTCAGAGTCACCCACCGTCGGCTGGAACACCTTGCGGAAAATGCAAATGTACCCCATGGGCCGTTGCCGTTGGCCCTCCGTACTGCGGCGATTGCCGCTAACTGCGGCAGTTTCCTTGGTGGCGCTGCTGGCGTCGGCCGGGGCGTTGGGTGCCAGCCCCGAGGCGGTGTTCGGCGCCAAGGGGGTGGTTGCCTCCCGTTCCCCCATCGCCTCCGAAGTAGGCGCGGCCATGCTGCGCCGGGGCGGCAACGCGGTGGATGCGGCGGTGGCCACCGGCTTCGCCTTGGCGGTGACCCATCCCTCGGCAGGCAACCTCGGCGGTGGCGGCTTCATGCTGATCCGCATGGCCGACGGCACCTTGGCCGCCAACGATCATCGCGAGAAGGCGTCGGCCGCTGCCTTCCGGGAGATGTTCCAGGATGAGCAGGGCAATGTGATCGATGGGCTGTCCACGGCATCGCACTTGGCAGTCGGTGTGCCCGGTTCGGTGGACGGTCTGCTCAGCGCGCTGGAGAGGTACGGCACCCTGGAGCGGCGCGAGGTGATTGAGTCGGCGGTGCGCTTGGCGCGAGAGGGCTTCCCCCTGCCGCGCGACTTAGCCCGCTCCCTTACCGCGCGGCAAGCCGCTTTCGCGCGCCATCCGGCCAGCGCTGCGATTTTCACCAAGGACGACGGGGCACCTTATGAGGCAGGGGAGATTTTCCGTCAACCGGATTTGGCCGCGAGTCTTGAGCGGGTGCTCGAGAACGGGCGGGCGGGCTTCTACGCCGGCGAGACGGCGGATTTGATTGTTGCCGAAATGCAGCGCGGCGGCGGCTTCATCACCCATGCGGACCTAGACAGCTACCGCAGCGTCTGGCGTCAGCCGATTCGCGGCACCTACCGCGGCCACGACATCGTCTCCATGCCGCCACCCTCCTCAGGGGGCGTGCTACTGATGCAGATGCTCAACATGCTGGAGCCCTTCGACATCGGCGCCATGGGCTTCGGCAGCGCCGCCGCCATGCACCACGTCATCGAGGCGGAGCGGCGCGCCTACGCCGACCGGGCGGAGCATCTTGGCGATGCGGATTTCTACCCGGTGCCGGTGGCGCAACTGATCGACAAAGCCTATGCGAAGCAGCGGTTCAGCGATTTCAACCCGCAGCAGGCGAGCCGCTCTGACGCGGTGGGGGCGGGCGCCGTGCCGCCGCCGGAAAGCCCGGACACCACCCACGTTTCGGTGATCGACAAGGACGGCAATGCGGTTGCCTTCACCACCACCCTCAATCTCGGCTACGGCTCCAAGATCGTTGCCGCCGGCACGGGCATCTTGTTGAACAACGAGATGGACGACTTCTCGGCCAAGGACAACACCCCCAACGCCTTCGGCCTGTTGGGTGGTGATGCCAACGCCATCGAACCGGGCAAGCGCATGCTGAGCTCCATGACCCCCACGTTGGTGGTCAAGGACGGCGGCATCCTGCTGGCCACCGGCTCGCCGGGCGGGAGCACCATCATCACCACCGTTCTGCAGGTGGTGATGAACCTCATCGACCACGGCATGGATCTCTCCGACGCCGTTGGCAGGCCGCGCTTCCATCATCAATGGCAGCCGGATCGGGTGATGGTCGAGCCGCTCGGCTTCTCCCCGGACACCTTGGCTATTCTCAAGTCATGGGGCCATGAAGGGATCGGGCCGCTGCCGTTCGGGCGCGGCATAGGCGATGCCAACTCGGCCCTCCGAGTGGGCGGCGGCATCCACGGCATGTCCGACCCGCGCAACGCCGGCGGAGCGGTGGGCGTCAATCGCCTGGATGTGCCGCCGCCGGGCGGTTCCTGAGGGCGGCGGGCTTGCGCTCGGAATTCTGGCTGGAGCGCTGGCGCAGCGGCCAGATCGGCTGGCATCAGCCCAAGGTCAACCGCTGGCTGGCGAAGCATTGGCCGGCGCTGGGCTTGGACAGCGACTGCCCGGTGTTCGTGCCTTTGTGCGGCAAGTCCCTCGACATGGCGTGGCTGCGCGCCTTGGGGCATCGGGTCATCGGCGTGGAACTCGCGGAATGCGCCGTGCGCAGCTTCTTCGAGGAGGCAGGGACGCCGTTCAAGGTGTTCAACACCCCCGGTGACATGCCCCGTTTCAGCAGCGGCGGCATCCATATCTATTGCGGCGACTACCTGGAGTTGAGCGCCGCCCACTTGGAGGCGGCGCCGGGCGCCTTCGACCGGGGCGCGCTGGTGGCCTTGCCGCCCGAACAGCGGGCGGTTTACGCCGACCATGTTCAGCGCATCCTGCCGGAAGGCGCCCAGGTGCTGCTCATCACCTTGGACTACGATCAGGAGCGCGCCCCGGGACCACCGTTCGCCGTGTCGGAGGCGGAAGTGCAGGCCCTCTATGGCACAAGATGCCGGATCCACCAGCTCGATTCGTTCCGGACCGGGGAATTGCCGCCGCACTTCCTGGAGCAGGGAATCGAGGCAGCGGAAGAGGGGATCTACTTGGTAACCAAGGTCGATTAGTCCCTGTTTGGCATAAAAAGAGATTTTCTGTAGGGCTTAGGTGATTGGGCGTGCGGCGCGGGCATCCGGCACCTATAAGGCTCCCCCGCGCCCTAGAACTCCACCCCGACGCACCCGCCTGGCGTGCCGGATGCCCGCGCCGTGCGCCCAATCGCTCCCCGTGGGGACAAAAAACTCATTTTCAAGATCTTTAAATCTCGTCGGCCAACCCCATCTTGGCCTTGTCGCGGCGTTAAGCCGAACCAACACAAGGAGATGAAAGTGAACTTGGTCAATTGGAACCCCATTCGCGAGTTCGACGAATTCCTCAACCCCTTCGGTGGCCGGTTGGCCGCCCGCAGCCGGGCCCTTGAAGCCTCGGGCTGGCTGCCGCCGGTGGACATCGCCGAGGGCGAGGACGCCTACCACATCGACGTGGAGCTGCCGGCCGTGGCCAGCGATGACATCAAGGTGACCGTCAAGGATTCGGTGCTCACCGTCAGCGGCGAACGCCGGCGCGAGGACGCGGCCGATGGCCGGGCCGACGGGCGGCGGCATCGGATCGAGCGGCGCTTCGGCAAGTTCTCGCGCAGCTTCCGGCTGCCGGAGGACGTGGACGAGGATGCCATCGACGCCTCCGCCAAGGATGGCCTGCTGCGCCTGAAGGTGCGCAAGCGCGAGCAAGCGGCACCCCGCGCCATTCCAGTGCAGGTGCATTGACGGCAGCGGGCCGCCGCCTCCGGCGGCGGCCCCAACCCTGCGGCTCGGAGGGCGTCCCGCCCTCGTATGGAAATATCCGAAGCGGTGCTGTTTTAAGGCAAAATAAGCGGTTTTCCATCCACCCGGCCCATGCGGGCAGATCAAGGACACCGCCATGAGCAAAGACAGCTTCAACTGCAAACGGACGCTGACCGCGGCCGAGCGCGATTACGACTACTACAGCCTGCCGGAGGCAACGTCGGCGGGCGCCGGTGCCATCGCCCGGCTGCCGATGTCACTCAAGATCCTACTGGAGAACCTGCTTCGCCACGAAGACGGCACCACCGTGACGCGCGGCGACATCGAAGCGCTGGCCAATTGGGCGGACGACTCCCCGGGTGCCAAGGAAATTGCCTATCGTCCGGCCCGGGTGCTCATGCAGGACTTCACCGGCGTGCCGGCGGTGGCGGATCTGGCCGCCATGCGCAGCGCCGTGGTCGATGCGGGCCTCGACCCCGACCTTATCAATCCCCTCTCGCCCGTCGATCTGGTCATCGATCACTCGGTGATGGTTGATCGCTTCGGCGATGCCGGGGCGTTCAGCGACAACGTTGAAATGGAGATGGCCCGCAACGAGGAGCGCTACCGCTTCCTGCGCTGGGGGCAGACGGCGTTTGACAACTTTCGCGTCGTGCCGCCGGGCACCGGCATTTGCCACCAAGTCAATTTGGAGCACTTGGCCCAGGCCGTTTGGACCCGTGCGGAGAACGGCCGGACGCTGGCCTACCCCGACACCCTGGTCGGAACCGACAGCCACACCACCATGATCAACGGCCTCGGCGTGCTCGGCTGGGGCGTGGGCGGCATCGAGGCGGAGGCGGCCATGCTCGGCCAGCCGGTGTCCATGCTCATTCCCGACGTGGTCGGCTTTCGGCTGACTGGCCGCTTGGCGGAAGGCATCACCGCCACGGACTTGGTGCTGCGGGTGGTGGAGATGCTGCGCCAGCACGGCGTGGTCGGCAAGTTCGTCGAGTTCTTCGGCGACGGCTTGGACGCCTTGCCCCTGGCAGATAGGGCAACCATCGCCAACATGGCGCCGGAGTACGGCGCCACCTGCGGGTTCTTCCCCATCGACCGGGAGACCATCAACTACCTGGAATTGAGCGGCCGCCCGCCGGAGACTGTGACCTTGGTGGAGGCCTACGCCAAGGCCCAGGGGCTGTGGCGCGATGCGGCCTCCGAGGAAGCCGCCTACACCGACACGCTGTCGTTGGACTTGGCGAGCGTGGTTCCGAGCCTGGCCGGGCCCAAACGGCCCCAGGACCGGGTGCCCATGGCGGAGATGGCCGCGGCCTTCGATTCGGCGTTGGAGCTGCAGGGCCGCGCGCCGGCCGCCGATGCACGGGTTGCGCTGCCCGGAACGGACCAAGAAATCGGTCATGGCGCGGTGGTCATCGCCGCCATCACCTCCTGCACCAACACCTCCAACCCAGCGGTCATGCTCGGGGCGGGCCTGGTGGCGAAGAAGGCCCTGGAGCGCGGCCTAAAGGTCAAGCCCTGGGTGAAGACCTCCCTCGCGCCGGGCTCCAAGGTGGTGACCGAGTATCTGCACGAGGCGGGCTTGCAGGCGCCGCTCGATGCCTTGGGCTTCAATCTGGTGGGCTATGGCTGCACCACCTGCATCGGCAATTCGGGACCCTTGCCGGAGACCGTCTCGGCGGCCATTGCCGAAGGCGACCTCGTGGTGTCCTCGGTGCTCTCCGGCAACCGCAACTTTGAGGGGCGGGTGCATCAGGAAGTACGGGCCAATTGGCTGGCGTCGCCTCCCTTGGTGGTCGCCTACGCCCTGGCGGGCACCACCCGCATCGACCTGTCCCGCGAGCCCTTGGGCGTTGGCGCCGATGGCGAAGCCGTATTTCTGCGCGACATCTGGCCCAGCACTGCGGAGGTCGCCGAAGCCGTCGGTCAAGTCTCCGCGCAGATGTTCGACCGCCACTACGCCGACGTCTTCGCCGGCCCGGAGGCTTGGCAGGCCATCAAGGTGGAGGACGCCGGCACCTACGGCTGGCTGAACTCCACCTACATCAAGCAGCCGCCGTTCTTCTCCGTGGGCGGCGACCTCGATCAAAGCGTGGAGGTGAGTGGCGCGCGCCTGCTGGCGCTGCTGGGCGACTCGGTGACCACCGACCACATCTCCCCGGCCGGCGCCATCCAGCCCGACAGCCCCGCCGGACAGTACCTGCAGCAGCACGGCGTCGATGTGGCCGAGTTCAACTCCTACGGCTCCCGGCGCGGCAACCACGAAGTGATGATGCGCGGCACCTTTGCCAACATCCGCATCCGCAATGAAATGACCCCGGACCGGGAGGGCGGCTACAGCATTCATGGGCCTTCGGGGGAGGTCTTGAGCATTTACGATGCGGCCATGCGCTACCAAGGGGAGGGCACGCCCCTGGTGGTGGTGGCGGGCAAGGAGTACGGCACCGGCTCGAGCCGGGACTGGGCGGCCAAAGGCACCCGCCTGCTGGGCGTACGCGCCGTCATTGCGGAGAGCTTCGAGCGCATCCACCGCTCCAACCTGATCGGCATGGGCGTCTTGCCGCTGGTCTTTCCGGCGGGGGAAAGCCGCACGACCTTGGCGTTACGGGGCGATGAGCGGATCGATGTGCGCCTGCCTGTGGGACAGGACCAAATCCGCCCCCGCCAGGAACTTGAGCTGGTGGTGCACCGGGCCGACGGCAGCGACACCTCGATGCGGGTGCTGAGCCGTTTGGACACGGACAACGAGATCGCCTACTTCCGCAGCGGCGGCATCCTGCAGTACGTGCTCAACAACTTGGTACAGGCTGCGGCGTGACGGGACAGCAATTCTCATCCGGAGGGAGGGCGTCCCGCCATCGATGGGGTCCGTCGTTTCAATGCGAGGGCAAGTTGCCCTCGCTCCGGCGAGAAGAAGATTGGTCGCTCTGGCAAGAAGAAGATTGCTGATGACGGCAGGGCGCTAGAACACCACAGTCTTGGCCTCGTTCAACAGCACCCGGTGCTCGACGATGGCCTTGAGGGCGTTGGCCAGCACCGAGGCTTCGATGTCGCGGCCGAGCTTGACCAGGTCCTCCGGCGTGTGGCTGTGGTTCACGCTGATGGCGCCTTGGGCGATGATCGGCCCTTCATCGAGGCCGGCGGTGACGTAGTGGGCGGTGGCGCCGATCATCTTCACCCCCCGGGCGTGGGCTTGATGGCGCGGCTTGGCCCCCTTGAAGCTCGGCAGCCAGGAATGGTGGATGTTGATGATGCGGCTTTGCAGGTGTTCGGTGAGGTCGGCCGTTAGGATCTGCATGTAGCGCGCCAGCACCACGAAGTCCACGTTCAACTCCTCCACCAGCTTTAGGAGCTTGCGCTCCTGCTCAGGCTTGTTGTCCGGCGTGACCGGCAGGTGGTGGAAGGGCACTTCGTAGAAGTCCGCGTGGCGCTTGAGCGTGGCGTGGTTGGAGACGACGGCGGCGATCTCCGCCGCCAGGATGCCGGTCTGGCAGCGGTGCAGGACGTCAACCAGGCAGTGGGAGGCGCGAGAGACCATCACGATCAGCCGCTTCTTCACCGTGCGGTCGTGCATCGCCCAGTCCATGGCCAGCCGCTGGCCGACCTTTGCGAACGCGGCTTCCAGCTCCGCTTGGCTCATGGCGCTGTCGGTGGCGTCGAAGCAGGTGCGCATGAAGAAGCGGCCGGTCAGCGGATCCTCGAATTGGAAGGAGGAGGTGATGTTGCAGTCATGGCCAGCGAGGAAGCCCGCCACCTCGGCCACCAAGCCCTTGCGGTCCGGGCAGGTCAGCGTCAGCACGTATTGGTTGGCAGGTGGGGCGGGCATGGTCGTTCCGGTTGGCCAAAGCGTTTGATTTGCGTTTGTGCAAGGCCCGCGATCATTGCAACTGAGTGCTTGTTTTTCAATAACAAAATCAGTTCTCGCAGCGGCGGTAGCGCAACGCGTTGCCATCCTTGCCGCAGATCGCCACAACGCCCGCCTCGCGCAGGCAGAACGCCGCCTGCTGACCCAGTCGCCGGGGAGCCTGCATGGCGGAGGCCAAGTCGGCGGTGGTGAACTCCTCCGGCAGATGGGCGTCGAGCGGGGCGAACAGATCCCCCATGCACTCGATGCGGTGGGTTTCCAGCACCTCGACCAGCCGGCGGTCGATGGCCGTCCAGCCGCCCCGGCGCCGGTTGCGGCGGGGGGCGGGCACGCGGACCTCCTCCTCGACGGTGATGACCGCCTCCAAGGTGAAGTTGGGGTGGGCGATGAGCGTCGGGATGCTCGTGAGGCCGGAGAAGATGCTGAACACGGAGCCGTGCTTTGGCGATTTCCGGCGAGTCGAGTCGCCGTTCGTCCCCTGCTTGATGATGAAACGGTCTTGGGCAATCGGATGCACCAGCGTGAGCGCATGGCTCTCCAGCAAGCGCGGAAGCTTGCGCTTCAACCGTGAGAAGCCGCCGGTGTGGATTTCGATGATGCGCCGGCCGATGAGCACGTCAACCACATAGCCGTCGATGAGCTGCTCGCTGAGGCTGCCGGGAGCCGCGTAGAGGGCTTTGAGGGTGCGGTGCAGGGACCGCTCGTTCAGTTCGCCGATGCCGGTTGAGTTGGGCAAAGGGGGGCTGGCTTGCCGATTCGCAGGACGGCGCTGGATTTACGGCCCGGTTTCCATTGGCAGGGAGGCGTCGCGCACCCACTCCGCCATGGAGCCGTCGTACACGGCCACCTCTTCCTTGCCGCACAGCAGGCAGGCGAAGGCATCGATGGTGGCGGAGATGCCGCCGCCGCAGTAGGAGATCACTTGGGGCGCAGTGAGCAGGCCCTTGGCGTCCAGCGCCTCGCGCAGGGCCTCGCCGTCCTTGAAGCAGCCGTCTTCGAGCAGGTCTTCATAGTGCAGGTTGATGCTGCCGGCGATGTGGCCCTTGCGTCCGTAGCTGAAGTCGCCCTCGCCGGCGTACACCTCGGGCGAGAGGGCGTTGACCGTGCAGACCTCGCCATCGCCGATGGCGGCGAGCACGGCGTCCTTGTCCGCGAACAGCGCCGCGTCGGGGTCTGCCTTGAAGTTTCCTTCAGGATGACTCGCCGCTTCGGTTGACACAGGGTGTCCGCCGTCCCGCCAAGCCTTCAAGCCACCGTTGAGCACCCGCGCCCTCTGGTGCCCGCAGTAGCGCAGCAGCCACCAGGCGCGGGTGGCCCACATGATGTGGCCGCTGCTGTAGAGCACGGTTTCGGTGTCATTGGAAACGCCGAGGCGCGCGAACAGCCGCTCCAATTGCGCTGCTGGCGGCAAGGTGAAACCGAGGCCCGTCGAGGTGTCGGATGCCTCGCCAAGCAGATCCAAGAACAGGGCGCCGGGAATGTGCCCCTCGTTGAACCGCTCAAGCCCGGACTCCGCGCGGTAGCCGCCCTTCGGCGCCGGGCTGAGGAATACGGTGGCATCCAGGACACGCTTGCCGTCCAGGTCGGCAGCCAGTTCGGCGGGGGAGATAAGGTACTCAGGGTGGGCGTAGGACATGGCTTCAACTCTTGGGTTTGGCCGCTATTATGCGGTTCCTGCTCGTTTTCGCCACTTTGCGGCAATTGCAGACCTTGAGGAGCACAAAACCCGTGGAATTTTCAGACTACAGCGAGATCACCCGCCGCCGATACGAATACGCCTTGGGCATCGACACCCGGGACTACGCGCTGCTGCGTTCGGTGTTCACGGACCAGATCACCATGGATTTCAAGGACTATAGCGGCCAGGCCCCCGCCACCCTAAGCGCCGACGACTGGGTTGCCGGCTGCCAGCGGCTGTTCGACGGCTTGGATGCCACCCATCACGTCATGACCAACCCCATCGTCGATGTCCAAGGCGATACGGCGCAGTGCCGGATGTACATGACAGCGGAGCACTTCCTCAAGAATGACCGGGGCAGCTCGGTCTATGCCATCGGCGGCTACTACGTGGACCAGCTATCGAGAATCGACGGCCGCTGGCTGATCAACGCGGTGACCCTGAAGCTCTTCTGGCAACGCGGTAACCGGGACATCATGGAAATGGCGGTGGCGGGGTGAGATGAGTAGGCACCGCATCCCATGAGCTCAGCGCCCCGGCGCCTTCCCGCGTTCCTGCTCAAGGACCGCATCGTCGCCTCGTCCGGCTTCAATCGCTGGTGGATTCCGCTGATTTCGGTCGCGCTGCACCTGTGCATCGGGTCGGTCTATTCGTGGAGCATCTTCAATCCGGCGCTGACCAAGGAACTTGGCGTCGCGGCCAGCAGTGCCGACGATTGGAGCATCACCGCCATCGTCGGCGTGTTTTCCACGGCAATCGTCTTCCTGGGCCTGAGCACCGCTGTGGCCGGCAAATGGCTGGAAAATGTGGGGCCGCGCTGCGCCGGGGTGTGCGCCGCCGGGCTGTGGGGCGTGGGATTCGTCGTCGCCGGCGTTGGCATTGAGACGCACGAAATCTGGCTGTTGTACCTAGGGTACGGCGTGCTGGGCGGCGCTGGCTTGGGGCTCGGCTACATCACCCCCGTCTCGACGCTGATTCTCTGGTTTCCGGATCGGCGCGGCCTGTCCACCGGACTGGCGATCATGGGCTTCGGCGGCGGGGCGATCATCGCCGCGCCGCTCAAGAAGTTCCTGCTGGAGACGTTCCACGAAGCCCCGCAATACCTCGGGGCCGTGGGGGCCGTTGACCTGATAACGGAACACGGCAGGCAGTATGCCGAGGTAGGTGGCGAGTGGCTGGAAGTGGCGGTGGCGGGGGCGGCCGATGTGTCGAGGATGATCGTCCCCGGTGCGGAGGGCGTCTATGTGGTCGGCACGGGCAGCACGGGCGCCGCATCGACCTTCCTCACCCTGGGATTGGCCTACTCCGGCATCATGCTGGCCGCCGCCCTGTCCTTCCGCCTTCCCGCGGAAGGATGGAAGCCGTCCGGGTGGGACGAGGCCGCGGCCCGCGCCGCCGGCAAGCCGGGCAGCGGCTGGCGCGGCATGCCGAGCACCGCCTACGTGCACGTCCAGCGGGCGCACCGAACGCCGCAGTTCCATCTGCTGTGGATCATGCTGTGCTTCAACGTCACCGCCGGGATCGGCATCATCGGCGTGGCGGAGACGATGATGGTGGACATCTTCAGCCCGGCCTTGCCCCACATCGTGACCTTGGGCTTCGCGGCGACCTATGTGTTGATGATCAGCGTCTTCAACATGGGCGGCCGGCTCGCCTGGGCGGCCGCTTCCGACTACATCGGGCGACGCAACACCTACTACTGCTTCTTCGCGCTGGGCGCGGCCCTGTACGGTTCGGTGCCGCTCATCGCGGATGGCGGCAGCGGCAGCGCCAACCTAGGCTGGCTGGTGGCCTTCTACGCCCTGACGATGGTGGCCTTCACCATGTACGGCGGCGGGTTCGCCACGCTGCCCGCTTACATCGCCGACGTGTTCGGGACACGGCACGTGGGCGCGATCCACGGCCGCTTGCTTACCGCTTGGAGCGCCGCGGGCGTGCTCGGCCCGCTGCTCATCACCCAGCTTCGCGAATTCTCCTTGGAACGGGCCATCGACGCCCTGGCGGCGCGGATCGACCCGGCCACCTTCGAGGCGCACTTCGGCGCCCCCATGGGCAGCCTGGATGAACTGGTGGCGGCCAACACCGTGACAGTCAGCAAGCTCTTGGAAATCGCACCCGCCGCCACCCCGGACCCCACGCCGGGCATCTACAACCTGACGATGGTCGTCATGGCCGCGCTGCTGGTCGTGGCCTTCTTCGCTAACATGCGGATGCGCGACGTGGCGGAGCGGTTCGTCACGCGGGTTCCGGAGTGACGGAGTATTTTCGCCCGGCGCGAGGGCATCTTGCCCTCGCACAGAACGGAGGAATGGCATTGACAAGTACCGATCTCGATGCCACTGTTCAGCACTGATATCGGTACTGGAATAGCCATGCGGTACGTCACCATGACGGAATTCAAGCAACAGGCAAGCCGGATTCTCAACGACAAAAAACCGACGGCAATCCTGCGAAACAGCAAGATTGAAGGGTATTACGTTCCTGCGGAATCACTGACCTTCGAAACGATGGATGATGCGCGAGTACAGGACCTCACACGGTCAATTTTCGATCAGCGATCAGAAGTGCTGGAATACTTGGCCAATCGGTGAGGATCGCGCTGCCCTCGGAACAGCAGGTCGCCGACCTGCATGAACACCTGTTGGCAAAATGGGGTGGGCTACCGGGTTCAAGAATCGGCACGTCCATCGGCGCCGTTCTCGGACGAATAGAGACGAACCTGGCGTACCGGTTCGAGAACCCGACTGTCCAGCAGGTCGCTGCCTTTGCCGTGTACGCGTTTGCGGTCGGGCATCCATTCAATGACGCGAACAAGCGAACGGCACTCGCCGTCGGCGACTTGATCCTGTTGATGAACGATCAAAAGGTTGTTCAATCCGAGTATCAGTACGAGCTAG
>CAZRBP010000013.1:0-40944 GCA_964598305.1 uncultured Pseudomonadales bacterium
GCTTTGCATTCATGCCATTATGCGAACTACAGGTTCAGTTAACCGGACACTAGTGCTCCCGCGCGGAGTTTCGCGTAGCGAAACTCCAAACGAACCCGCGCCAGCGGGTTTGCCGCCAGCGGGTTCGCCTAGACAGGGACGCGTTTGTGGGTTTTGATCGCGCTGCATGAGAGTGTTGCTGCAGCGGGTGACCGAGGCGTCGGTGGTGGTGGCGTCCCAAACGATTGCCGAAATCGGACCGGGTCTGCTCGCCTTTGTTGGCGTCTTCCCGGATGATGGGATCGCTGAAGTGGATTGGCTGGTGGACAAGACCCTGGGCCTGCGCATCTTCCCCGATGAGCGCAAGTCCATGAATCGATCGGTGCTCGACGTGGGCGGCGCCATCCTAGTGGTCTCGCAGTTCACCTTGGCCGCCGACCTAAGCCGCGGCAAGCGGCCCAGCTTTGGCGGCGCCGCGCCCGCCGATCAGGCCGAACGGCTAGTTGAGGCCTACGCCGACGGCCTTCGGGCATCCTGTGCCGACGTTCAAAGCGGACGTTTTGGAGCCGACATGCGCGTGGCGCTGGTCAACGATGGGCCGGCCACCTTCCTACTGGAGCGATGAATCGAGGGGACTGGGCGGGGGCACGAGATACCGCTCGGCGAAGTCCGAATATCGACAGGCGTCGGCTATTGCGTTGTACTGTGACTTTCCCAACACCGAGGCCATGCCATGCTTGAGCTCTACCACAACGCCGTTTCCACCTGCTCCCAGAAAGTGCGCTTGGTGCTGGCGCACAAAGGGCTGGAATTCACATCCCATGAAATCGACTTGCTGGGTGGGGGCCAGCATGCGCCGGAGTACGTCAAGCTCAACCCCAACCACGTGGTGCCCACCCTTGTGCACGATGGGGCGGTGCTGATCGAGTCGAGCCTGATTAACGAATACGTCAACGACGCCTTCCCTGACACGGCCATGCTGCCCGCCGACCCGGCGGCGAGGCACGGGGCGCGGCTGTGGCCGAAGCTGCTCGACGACAAGGTCCACCCAGCCACCGGCGTGGTCACCTTCGCGATCGGCCCTCGCTCGGTGCTGCTGAACCAGCCCAAGGAGGTGCGCGAGGCCAACACCAACGCCATCCCCGACCCGGCGCGCCGTGCCGCCCGCCGCAGCGTCCTGGAGCACGGCGTCAAAGCCCCGGAGTTCGCCGGCGCACTGAGCACCCTGATCAACCTGCTCGACCGCATGGAGAACGCCTTGCCGTCGTCCGCCGGATGGCTGTCCGGCGAGTCCTTCGGCCTAGCGGACGCCGGGGCGCTGCCCTACGTCATGCGCTTGGACCACCTGTTCATCACCTCAGCCATAGAGGCGCGGCCCAAGGTCCTGGACTGGTACCAGAGGGTTCAAGCCCTCCCAGCCTTCGCCACCGCAGTGACCGACTGGCTGACCCCGCCGATGGTGGCCATGCTGCGCACCAACGGCGAAGCGGTCTGGGACGAGGTGGCGCCGCTGGTGGAGGCGGCCGGGACGAAGCGATAGCTCGCCACCTCCAAGAGAGGGGAGAAACGGCCCGAAAATTCACTTAGAAAGTGAAAAAAGCTTGGATATTTTCACTTTACAGATAAAAAGTCGGGTTCTCCCGGCCCGCCCGCCTTGGTGGCTACCTTCGGTGCGAAGCGACCTCCCGCACCATGTCCGGCAGGCTGATCACCTGCACTTCCCTAGGCTTTTGGTAGGCCTCTTGCCCGGAGTAAACCAGAAACTTCCGATTCGGGGCCAAGTCCTCGCAGGCGTGATGGAAGCCCCTCTCCAGTTTTGGGGCGAGGCCTCGCTTGATTTCAATCGCCCAGAGCTCAGCGCCGGGCATTTCGAGCAGCAAGTCGATCTCCGCGCCGGACGATGAGCGGAAGAAGCTCCCATCGGCAGTTGCCGGGGCGTTGCCCAGTATGTTTTCGATGACGAATCCCTCCCAACTCGCGCCCACTACCGGGTGTTCAAGCAGTGCGTCTCGGCTTGTGAGGCGCAAGAGCGCGTGAACCAAGCCACTGTCTCGAACATACATTTTGGGTGACTTGACCAGTCGCTTTTTGACGTTGGCATGGTGAGGCGAAAGCCGTCGAACCAACAGCAAGTCCACAAGCAGGTCGAGGTAATGACTCACCGTATTGCCGGAAACGCCGAGGCTGCGGGCGATCTTGGAAGCATTGAACGGTTCGCCTTGGGCGTGCGCAAGCATGACCCAAAAGCGCCTTAGCGTTTCTGCGGGAATTTGAGGCGCGAATTGCGAAATGTCCCGCTGCAGGTAAGTGGCGATGAAGTCGGTGCGCCACTGCAAACTTTCGTGGTCGCTGCCCGCCAGGTAGCTGTCTGGAAAACCGCCGCGGCTCCAGAGCGCCTCTTGGTCGCCGTCAGTGGCTTCGCTGACATCGATGGGGTGGAGATTCACGATGGAAATCCGTCCAGCCAAAGACTCGCTGGCTTGTCTGAGAAGGGCAATGGAAGCTGATCCCAAAATCAGAAACCGACCGCTTCGAATGCCCCGCTCCCGTCCCCGGTCTATGAGCACCCGGAGCACTTGAAACACATCTGGGAGGTTTTGAACTTCATCGAGCACCACGAGCGCATCCTGATGTTCGGATAGGTACATTTCCGGGTCGGCGAGACGTTCTCGCTGCTGCGGCGATTCCAGGTCGAGATAAACCGTTCTGCGCCGCTCGAACGCTTGGTCGGCAATGTGTTTGGCGAGCGTCGTCTTGCCGACCTGACGCGGACCCAGCAGTAGGACAGCGGGAAACTGCTCAAGTCGCGCAAGCACCTCTTGGAGCTTTGTACGCTTTATTAACATTGCAAATCCGAAGTCTAACTGAGAATTTGCAATGTTATCAGGAATCTTGGCTGATTCTAACCCTTGCGTTCCACCCCCAATGCCTCCACAACCACACCCATGGCCGTCTCGGCGTCAATCTTGTAGGCCACGTTGACGGTCGGCGCATCCGCGCCCCGTCGCGCCGCGCCGCCGGTTGGCTGGGGCCGTTGGTCCACCACCGTCATGCCGCGGGTGTGCTGGCCCTTGAGTTCCACCGAGACGGCTTGGCGGCGGGTTTCGAGCAGCTCGGGATGAGTGACCGCCAGTACCGCGCAGGGATCGTGGAGGGCGGCTTCCCTAGCGCCGGTCAGGGTTTCGATGCGGTCGTGCAGATCGGTGAAGGACTGGGCGGCGAACTGCGCCAAGGGGGAATCGGCGCTTCTGAGGCGTTCGGCCAAGGCGTCTTTGGAGCGCAGTTGGCGGGTGAGGTTGAGGCCGCACATCGTCAGGCGGGCGCCGCAGTCAAACACCCGCGCGGCCGCTTCCGGGTCGGCGAAGATGTTGAATTCGGCGACTCGGGTGACGTTGCCGATGTCGGTGCTGCCACCCATGATGGAAATGCCGGCCAAGCGGCGCCCCCACGCGGGGTCCCGTTCGAGAGCCAATGCCAAGTTGGTTAGCGGGCCAACGGCCACCACCCAAAGCGCTTCATCGGCCGCATCGAGCAGGAAGCCCACGGCGTCGTCGCTCGCGGCTCGGCGCTGATGGTCGATGCGCTCGACGCCGCCCAATCCTGATTCACCGTGCACGGCCGCCGCATGGGCGGGTTCGCCCACTAGGGGGCCGGCAGCGCCGCGATGCACCGGAGTGTCAGCGCCGAGCAAGGCCGTTACCATCAACGCGTTGTCGGTGGTGGCGTCCAGGGGCGCGTTGCCGCTGACGGTGGTGATGCCCACCACCTCGGCGTGGCGGTGGGCCAGGATCAGGGCGATGGCATCGTCGTGACCCGGGTCGCAGTCGATGATGAGGCGCGACACGACTCTAGGCCACTTCGCTGCGCTTCTCCGCCACCCGGGCGAACAGGATGCCGATTTCGAAGAGCACCCAGGTGGGCAGGGCCAGCAGCAGTTGGGAGATCACGTCGGGCGGGGTCAGCAACATGCCGGCGGCGAAGCAGCCGACGATGACGTAGGGGCGCTTGTTGGCGATGCCTTGGGCGGTGCTGATGCCGGACCAGACCAGCAGCAGCGTCGCAATGGGGATCTCGAAAGCGAAGCCGAAGGCGAAGAACATGGTGAGGACGAAGTCCAGGTAGCGGTTGATGTCCGTCATCATGGTCACGCCAATGGGCGTGACGCTGGCCATGAACTGGAAGACCAGGGGGAAAACCGCGAAGTAGGCGAAGGCCATGCCGAGGTAGAACAGGCCGATGCTCGACAGCAGCAGCGGCATGGCGAAGCGCTTTTCGTGCTTGTAGAGGCCCGGCGCCACGAACGACCAAGCCTGGTGCAGGATGACGGGCATGCCGACGAAGATGGCAGCGTAGATGGCCAGCTTGAAGGGCGTCAGGAAGGGCGAGGCCACTTCGGTGGCGATCATGGTGCCGTCGCCCGGCAGGTGGGCCATCAAGGGCGCCGCCACCAACGAGTAGAGGTCGTTGGCGAAGAAGTAGATGGGCAGGAACAGCACGACCACCGCCCACAGGCCCTTGAGGATGCGCTGGCGCAGTTCCACGAGGTGGGCGAGGAAGGGCATCTCGGCGCTGTCCACCAGTGCGTCGTGCTCGTCCTCGTCGTTGCGGGGGCTTTCGGCGGGGGCTTGGTTGTTCGCCGGCTCGGCTTCGGAGGGCTTGGGGCCGTCAGTCATCGTTCACCTTGGACGGCGGGGCGGCCTGGCTCGTCGGCTGGGGGGGCGGGTCGATGCGGGCCGCCTTGCCGGTGTCCTTCACTTCCCGCTCGATGCGCTTCATTTCGTCCAGCACCGCTTCGTTGTGCAGTTGCCGGCGCACCTCGTCCATGCCGACCTCCTTCTCGATTTCGGCCTTTACCGTGTTGAAGCTGCGCCGCATGCGGCCCAGCCACAGGCCCAGGGTGCGCAAGGCCTCGGGCAATCGATTGGGGCCGATGACCAACAGGCCAACGATGGCCACCAGCAGCAGTTCAGGGAAGCCGATGTCAAACACGGCTTTGCTGATTGGCGCTCTGCTGCTGGCTGTCTTCCTTTTGCGACGCTTGGGAGGCGACCTCGCCTTCGATCACGTTCGGGTCGCCTTGCGCTTTGGCTGTGGCCGCAGCCTCAGCCTCTTCGTCGGTGACCGCTTTGCGGAAGCCCTTGATGGCGTTGCCCAAATCCGAGCCGATGTTCTTCAAGCGCTTGGGGCCGAAGATGAGCAGCACGATGGCCAGAACGATGAGTAGCTCAGTGACGCCGAAACCGCCAAACATGGTTAGTCTCCCGGCTGATCCTGTTGGGTGGCCCTCATTATAGGCTTTTGCGGGTTCTTTGCCGGGGGGATTCGCTTATGCCTTGGCCAGCAGCAGGTAGGCGCCGGCCAGGGCGCTGGCGACGCCTGCCACGGAACCGAAGGAGACGCCCAGCATTTGACCGGCAGGCTCCCAGAGCAGGGCGGTGGCGAGCGCTATGAGCACGGTACCGGCCAAGCGATGGCGGCGGCGCCGTCGTTGTTGATTGGTCAGGTCCGCCTCGAGCTTGCCGGTGAGGGCCTGTTGCTCCTTGAGCCCAGACTCCAGGCGCCGCAGGGCGCGGCTGGTGTCCGTTATCAGTTCCGGCAAGCGCGGCAGGTGCTCGATGATTTCCGGCGCCCGGTCGGCGAAGCTGCGCAGCGTGGCCAGCGGGCCGACCCGTTCCGCCATCCAGCGCTCCATGAAGGGCTTGGCGGTTTCCCAGAGGTCGAGTTGCGGATAGAGCGTTCGCCCCACGCCTTCGATGTAAAGCAGCGTTTTCTGCAGCAGCACCAGTTGCGGCTGAATCTCCATGTTGAAATCGGCGGCGGTGCGCAGCAGCGTGACCAGGAAGTGGCCGAAGGAGATCTCGCTTAGGGGCTTGGCGAAGATCGGATCGCACACTTCGCGGATGACGGCCTCGAACTGCGCCTCGTCGGTCTGCTGCGGAATCCAGCCGGACTCAAAGTGCAGGCGCGCCACCTGGCGGTAGTCGCGGTTGAAGAAGGCCAGCAGGTTGCGGGCCAGATAGTCCTGGTCGCGCTCGGTGAGTTGGCCGATGATGGCGCAATCGAGTGCGATGTAGCGCGGGTTCTCGGGGTCGGTCACATCCACGAAGATGTTGCCGGGATGCATGTCGGCGTGAAAGAAGTTGTGGACGAACACTTGGGTGAAGAAGGTCTCCACCCCGCGCTGGGCCAGCACTTCGAGATTGGCGCCGCAAGCTTTCAACTTGTCCAGATCGCCCACCGGCACGCCGTCGATGCGCTCCAGCACCAGCACGTTGGGGCGGGTGAGCTGGTGGTGGACCCGGGGAACGTAGAGCAGTTTTGAGGCGGCGAAGTTCTCGCGCAACCGTTGGGTGTTGGCCGCTTCCTGAGCCATGTCGAGTTCCTTGAGCACCGTGTCCGCGTACTCCCTGACCACTTCCGGGAGGTGCAGGCGTTGGCTGGCGGCGATGTGGTGGTGGATCCAGCCCGCGAACTGGGCCAGCAGGTCAAGATCGGCGCGAATGGTCTCTTCGATGTCCGGGCGCACCACCTTGACCACGACCTCGGCGTCGTCGGAGAGGGTTGCCCCGTGGACCTGGGCGATGGAGGCCGAGGCGATGGGTTCGAGGTCGAATTGCTTGATTTCCTTGGCAAAATCCTCGCCCAAGGCGTCGGCTACGATGGCTTGGGCCCGCTCGCCGTCAAACGGCGGCACATGGTCCTGCAGCAAGGCCAGCTCGTCGGCGTAGTCGGCGGGGAGCAGGTCGCGGCGCGTGGATAGCAGTTGGCCGAACTTGATGAACACCGGCCCGAGCTCTTCCAGTGCAAGCCGCAGCCGCACCGCATGCTCTAGGCGTGGCGTCGGCAGCCAGCGCCCGGGCCAAGCCAGGAGTGCCCAGCGCAGGACCGGCGGGACGCCGGTGGCGATCAGCGCATCGGTTGGAAGCGCGGCATCGAGACGATGCCGAACGGCACTGCGGACGATGGCGAACAGACGGCCCCGCACCGGGCGTTGCCGTGTGGGGCCCCTCACGGTGGGTCGCCGCGGGCTGGCTTGGTCAGCTCCTGGGCCTTGAGCGCAAGCTCCAGGACGCCTTCGCGCAGGGCTTCAAACGCCGGGGTGAGTTGGTCCATCGGGCTTGTGCCTTCGCCGGGTGACTTGAGCCCTTGTTCAAGCGCATGGGCCGCGCCCTCGGCGGCGGAGCGCAGCCCCGCGGCGGCGAGTTCAAGCGCGCCGAGCAGGTCTTCACCAGGACCTCGGGAGAGGGTGTTGGCTAGCTGGCTGATGAGGTCGGGGGTGATGGCCGCCGTGACCTCGGCCAATGCCCCTTGGTCGCCCTCGATGCGCACCGCAGTGCTGTCGGCCGGCGCACCGGCGGCGACCCAAGTGATGAGTTCCGCCATCGATCCCTGAACGACCGCATCCGCCTCGCCCATGGGTTCGGCGGAAACGGCGATGCGGGAGCGCTGCACCTTCAGCGTGGCCGTTTTGGTTGGTAGCGTGCACTCGATGCGGATGCAGCGGCCTTCAAGGGCGGTTAAGCGTTCCTTGGCGTCGGCGTCCAAGTTCAGTAAGGCGTTGCCGACCGTTTCGGCTAGGTCCGCGAACATGGCATCGAGCGGATTCATGCCAGGGCGCGGTGAATGGCGGCGATGCCGCCGAGCAGGTCGTGATGCTCGACTTCGTGGAAGCCGCTGTCGGCCAGCATCAGCTTGAGCGTCTCCTGGTCCGGATGCACCCGAATCGACTCAACCAGGTAGCGGTAGCTGCCGGCATCGCCCGCCACCAGCTTGCCGAGCGCCGGCCAAGCGCTTTGAAAGCCTTGGTAGGCGGCGTTCAGCCAAGGGTTGACGGGCTTCGAAAACTCCAGCACCAGCAGTGCGCCACCGGGCCTGAGCACCCGCTTCAACTCGCGGAGCGCGTCGTGCTTGGCCGTGAAGTTGCGCAGGCCGAAGCCGATGGTGGCGCTGTGGAACTGATCGTCGGCGAAGGGCAAGGCTTCCGCCTTGGCGCAGCAGCACTGCACTTGGGCAAGCCCGGAATCGAGCATCCGATCCTGACCGATGGCCAGCATGGCCGGGTTCATGTCGGCCAGGACCACCCGGCCGGCGCGGGTCACAACCGGTGCCAGGAGCCGGGCAATGTCGCCCGTGCCGCCGGCCAAGTCGAGCACTTGGTGGCCGGGCCGGGCACCGGACATCTCCACCAGCATCCGCTTCATCAGCCGGTGGCTGCCCAGCGACATAAGGTCGTTCATCAGGTCGTAGCGGCTGGCCACCGAGGTGAACACGTCGTCCACTAGCCGCGTCTTTTCCTCCGCGGCAACCTTCCTGAAGCCGAAGCTCACCCGCTCATCGGACTTGGCCATGAGCGGAGTTTAGCTCGGTTTGGGGGTGAATTGGCGGACCGGAATGCCCGGCAGACGCGAGGCGTTGGCGGCCTTGAGTTCGGCCAGGTACTCCTGCCAATAGCGCTCTTCGTTGTCGGCTAGGCCGCGCAGGTAGTCCCAAGCGTAGATGCCAGTGTCGTGGCCGTCATCGAAGCTGATGCGGATGCCATAGTTGCCGACCGGCTCCACGGCGGTGACCTGCACCTGTTTTTTGCCGGTCTGCAGTTGGCGTTCGCCGGGGCTGTGGCCGCGCACTTCCGCGGAGGGGGAATAGACGCGCAGCAGCTCCGCCGCCAGGGTGACCTTGTCGCCGTCGAACTCCAGTTCCAGAAGGCGGCTGCGCTTGCGGTAGGTGATGTGGGTTGGCCGCATGGGGTTGTCCGGTGGGCTTGGGGTGGCGGCTAGAGGATGTACCTCGACAGGTCCTGGTCCTTCACCAACTCCTCCAAGTGCCGGTCCACGTACTCGGCGTTGACCAGGATGTTGCCGCCTTCGTTTTCCGACGCAGTGAAGGAAATTTCGTCGAGCAGGCGCTCCATGAGGGTGTGCAGCCTACGCGCGCCGATGTTCTCGGTGCTTTCGTTGACCCGCCAGGCCAGTTCCGCGATGCGCGCGAGACCCCCTTCGTCGAAGCGGATGGCGAACCCTTCGGTGTCCATCAGCGCTTCATATTGCTCGGTGAGCGAAGCGTCCGGCTCCACGAGGATGCGCTGGAAGTCGCCGGGTGTCAGTGCCGCCAGCTCCACCCGGATGGGCAGGCGGCCCTGCAGTTCCGGGATCAGGTCTGACGGCTTGGCCAGATGAAAGGCGCCGGAGGCAATGAACAGTATGTGGTCGGTGCGCACCATGCCGTAGCGGGTGGAGACGGTGCAGCCCTCGATCAGGGGTAGCAGATCCCGTTGCACCCCTTCGCGGGACACGTCGGCCCCCATGGTTTCGGAGCGCCTCGTTACCTTGTCGATCTCGTCGAGGAACACGATGCCGGTCTGTTCGACCGCGGCGATGGCCTGTGCCTTCACCTCGTCCTCGTTGATGAGCTTGGATGCCTCCTGCTCGCTGAGCCGCCGGTAGGCGTCCTTGATCTTCAATCGCATGCGGCGGGTTCGCTCGGAGCCCAGGTTGCTGAACATGCTCTGCAGTTGCTGGGTCATCTCCTCCATGCCCGGCGGCGCCATGATTTCGACGCCCACCGGGGCAGCGTCCACCTCGATTTCGATTTCCTTGTCGTCGAGTTCGCCCTCGCGCAGCTTCTTGCGGAACACTTGGCGGGTGGATGAGTCGGCCGGCGGCGAGTCTTCGCCAGCTTGCCGGGGTGCCGGCAGCAGCGCGTCTAGGATGCGCTCTTCGGCGGCATCATCGGCCCGGTGCCGCACTCGAACGACCTGGGCCTCCCGTTGTTGCTTGACGGCGACATCGGCCAGGTCGCGGACGATGGATTCCACATCCCGGCCCACGTAGCCGACCTCGGTGAACTTGGTGGCTTCCACCTTGATGAACGGCGCGCCGGCCAAGCGGGCAAGACGGCGGGCGATCTCGGTCTTGCCGACGCCGGTGGGGCCGATCATGAGAATGTTCTTTGGCGTGATCTCGTCGCGCATCTCCTCATCAAGCTGCATCCGCCGCCAGCGGTTGCGCAAGGCGATGGCCACGGCCCGTTTGGCGGCGTCCTGGCCGATGATGTGCTTGTCGAGCTCATGCACGATTTCCCTAGGGGTCATCATTTTGGTTTTTCTCTGCGCTGCGTGTATTGGAAGGTTGCCGCCCCGGTGGCGAAGCGGCGGGGCGCTCATCATTGCCCATCGCTGGCCAGAACTTCAATGCTCCGATGGTGATTGGTGTACACGCAGATGTCGGCGGCGATCGTGAGCGCCCGTTCGACGATGTCCCGGGCGCCTAAGTCGGTGTTCTCAAACAGCGCCCGAGCGGCAGCTTGGGCGTAGGGGCCTCCAGAGCCGATGGCGATCAGGCCGGATTCCGGCTCGATCACGTCGCCGGTGCCGCTCACCATCAGGGTGGTGCCTTGGTCGGCGACGATCAGCATCGCTTCAAGACGCCGCAGCGCCCGGTCGGAACGCCAGTCCTTGGCCAGCTCGACCGCACTGCGGGTCAAGTTGCCGGAGAACTTGTCGAGCGCCGCCTCGAATCGTTCGAACAGCGTGAAGGCATCGGCGGTGCCGCCGGCGAAGCCGGCCAGCACCCGGTCCTGATGCAGGCGCCGCACCTTGACGGCGTTGCCTTTCATGATGGTCTGTCCGGCGCTCACTTGACCGTCTCCGCCAAGCGCGACCTCGCCGCCGCGCCGGACGCCGAGGATGGTGGTTGCGTGGATGGTTTGCATGGTTGCCGAGTGGTTTCCTGGGCCCTGGCGCTAGCTGCGCTTAATCCATATGGCATCGAGTTTTTGCTCGCGCAGGTTGTTCATGACGCTCTTGGCTTCCGTTGCCGACTCGATGGGGCCAACGGTGACTCGATACCAAGCGCCGCTGTTGAGGTCCACCCGCGCGGTGGCGGCTGCCAAGCCTTGCAGGATGAGTTGGGCGCGCAGGTTTTCGGCGTCGGCCAAGTCGCGAAAGGATGCCGCCTGAATGTAGATGGGCTGCCCTTCATTGGCTTGCGGTGCGGTCTCTTCGGACGGCTGGGAGGCGGGCGGGTCGGAGGCGAGTGGCAGCGCTGGGCCGTACTTCTCCGGGTGGGCGGGCACCTCGCTGCCTTCGAGCAGGTCGGTGAACTTGAAGTCGAGCTGTTCGGATTCGTCACCTTCGAGAACGGCGCTGGGGTCCGGCAGATTGGCGATGCCTTCGGAAAAATAGTCGGGCGCCTGGGTCACCAGGGTAAAGCCGGCCGCAGCGAACAGGATGCCGGCCATGAAGCTGGGGGTGTGCCAGGATGACAGTGCGCGGCGGGTGCTGGCGCGCGGTTTGCGTTTGGCGTTTTTGGTGCGCTTATCCATAGCCCATATTAAAGCGCATCCGCAGGGTCAACGTCGATTTCCCAACGCAATCCCCGTGGCGCTGCGATGCCGGCCACCGCCCGAATGCCCCGATGCAACGGGCCGCGCCGGTCGGCGAGCAGCATCAGTTGAAAGCGGTGTTGATTGGCCAGCCGCTGCATTTGCGCAGGAGCTGGGCCAAGGACTTCGAGATCGTTGGGCAGCCTGGCCTTCAGTTTGGCGAGGAAGGCCGCCGGAACGGCGGGGTCGACGGCGGCGGCGCGCAGCAGGGCCATGTGCCGTGCCGGAGGCAGTCCGGCACGGTGACGAATGGACAGTTCGTGGTCGGCGAAACCGGCGTAGCCTGCCTCGATGAGTCGCTTAAGCGCTGGGTTCGAGGGCTGCAGGGTCTGTATCCACACCTCGCCGGGACGGCTTGCCCGTCCGGCCCGCCCGGCCACCTGAATGAGTAGCTGGGCAGTGCGCTCCGGCGCCTTGAAGTCGGCGCTGAGGAAGCCGGCGTCGGCGTTGACGGCGGCCACCATCGTGATGTTGGGAAAGTCGTGGCCCTTGGCGAGCATTTGGGTGCCGACGAGAATGCCCGGCTCACCGCGCCCGATCTTCGCCAACCCCGCCTCGAGGCGGCGTTGGGAGCGGGCCGTGTCGCGGTCGATGCGGATGAGGGAGGCGCCGGGGAAGCGTTCCTTAAGCCCGGCTTCGGTGCGTTCCGTGCCGGC
The DNA here is from genome assembly GCA_964598305.1 of uncultured Pseudomonadales bacterium. GTDB lineage: Bacteria > Pseudomonadota > Gammaproteobacteria > Pseudomonadales > Azotimanducaceae > Azophilus. The sequence goes on from CAZRBP010000013.1 coordinate 12,015, forward strand.
GCCCACCGCCATCAAATGCGCGCTGCCACAGGATGGGCAGGTTTCGATGACTGGGCGTTCGGCTCCGCAGTGGTGGCAGGCGAGACGCCCGCGGCCACGGTGCAGGGTCAGCCGGGCGTCACACTGGCTGCAGGTGGCTTGCCAGCCGCAGTCGGCGCATAGGTAAACCGGCGCGTAGCCGCGCCGGTTCAGGAACACCAGCACTTGGCCCCCGGCATCAAGGTGGCGTTCGATGTGTGCCGTCAACAGGTGGCTCAAGCCTTCGTGCAGGGGATGGCCGCGGATGTCGAGAATGCGCATGCTGGGCATCGGCGCGCCGGTGGCGCGGTGGCGGAGCAGCTGGTGTCGATAGCGTCCGCAGCGGACGTTTTCGAGCGATTCCAGCGACGGCGTCGCACTGCCCAGAATGAGCGGAATGCCCAGGTCCCGGGCCCGTTTGACGGCGACGTCGCGAGCCGAGTAGCGAAGCCGGTCCTGCTGCTTGAACGAGGCGTCGTGCTCCTCGTCCACCACGATCAGGCCGAGCTGCCTGAAGGGCGTGAAGACTGCCGAGCGAGTGCCGATCAGAATCCGCGCCTGGCCATCGCGGCAGCGCAGCCAAGCGTTGAGCCGTTCTTGGTCGCTTAGGCCCGAGTGCATGACATCGGTGGCGCCATAGCGCCGCCTGAAGCGCGCTAGGGTCTGCGGCGTCAGGGCGATCTCGGGCACCAGCACCAGCACTTGGCCACCGCGGCTGAGCACATCGGCGATGGTGCGCAGATAGACTTCGGTCTTGCCGCTGCCGGTGACGCCTTCAAGCAGGTTCGGCGAGAAGCCGTCCAGCGTTTGTTGATAGTCCTTGACGGCGGCATCCTGATCCGCGGTCAGTGGCGGAGGTCGCTCTGCATCGAAGCGGCGCTCACCCGCCTCGATGGTGCCTTTGCGAACCAGGGCGGCAATCATGGCGGAAGTGAATCCCGCAGCCCGAATGGCCTTGCCGCTGGCCCAGCCGCCATTGCGGTCCAGGAAGGCGAGCAGCGCCTGCTGCCGTTGGGCACGGGATAGGTCTGGTGCCGCTGCGCCGGTGCGTCGCCAAACTTCCTCGGTCCGCGTGCGCAGGGGCGCTCCCTTCAGGGCGGCATTGGGCAGCAGGGTGGCGAAGACCTCGCCCAACGGATAGTGGTAGTAGCCGGCCAACCAAAGCGCCAGCCGCTGGACGTCACCCGGTAGGATGCTCTGCTCGTCAAGCACTTCGAGCAGCGCCTTGGGGTCGGCATAGGCATCCTGGGGATCCGTTTCAATGCAAATGCCCACCAAGGTTCGATTGCCGAACGGCACCCGCACCCTTGCGCCAACGGCTGGCGGGGGACAGGCGGCGGGAACGGCGTAGTCGAACGCCTGCGGCAGGGGAACGGGAACGGCAATGCGAACGACGGACATATTTCAACAGCATACTCCAACAAACCGCGCAGTCCGCCGTTTGGTCTGCTAAACTAAACGGCTTTTCCCGCACCAGAACACGCTCATGAAGAACGGCATCCATCCGCCTTACCAAGCCATCAAGGCCACCTGCAGTTGCGGCAACGTCATTGAGACCTACTCCACTTTGACCGAAGACATCCACATCGATGTCTGCTCGGCCTGCCATCCTTTTTATACCGGCAAGCAGAAGATCCTTGATTCCAGGGGCCGGGTGGAACGGTTCCACCGGCGCTTCGGCAATCGCAGCGTCGCCCGTTAGCTACTGCATGGAGCAGCTTGGCGGCCAGGACGCCTCCTTTCTCTACTTCGAGACCCCCGCGACCCACATGCACATCGGGTCGGTGGCCCTCTACGACCAGTCGAGCGCACCCGGCGGGCGGGTGCGGTTTCGCGATCTGGTTGACGGCGTTCGCAAGCGCCTGCACTTGGCGAAGTGCTTCCGGCGCCGGGTGGTGGAAGTGCCCCTGCAGCTCGACCATCCCTATTGGCTGGAGGATCGGCACTTCGACCTCGAATACCATGTGCGCCACATCGCCCTGCCGCCGCCGGGGGATTGGCGCCAGCTTTGCCGTCAGTCGGCGCGCCTGCACTCCTACCCCTTGAACCGCGCCCACCCGCTTTGGGAAATGACCGTCATCAGCGGTCTCAAGGATATCGCGGAGCCTTCAGCCGGGGAGCGCGAGGGGGCACCCCTCGCACAGAAAAAGCTGCCGGAAGGGGCCTTTGCGGTGCTGCTGAAGGTGCACCACGCCGCCGTCGACGGCGCCACCGGGGCCGCGCTGAGCGAGGTGATCCACGATCAATCCCCGAAACCCGAGCGCGTCCCCTTGCCGGACAAAATCTGGGCGGGGGAGCCCGAACCCTCGGCGCCGGAGCTCATGGCCCGCACCTTTGGCAACAACGTGCTGCAGCCGTTCCGCTTCGCGGAGGTGCTGTCGCGAACCGTCCCGGCCATGCAACGGGCGGCCGCTTCGGTGCGCAATCCCGAGCTTGTGGGCCATGCGGCAAGTCGAATGAACGTGCCCCGCACCCGCTTCAATGCTCCGGTGACTGCCCATCGAGTCATGGATGGCCGCAGCTATCCCTTGGATGCGATGCGCCGCATCAAGCGGGCGGTGGATGGCGCCACCATCAACGACGCTGTGCTGACCGTGATTGGCGGTGCCCTGCGCCGGTATCTGCAAGCCCATGATGAACTGCCGGACATGAGCTTGTCGGCCATGGCGCCCATTAACGTGCGCAGCGCCGATGAATCCGCTGCGGAGGGCAACCGGGTTGCGGCCATGACCGCCAGCTTGGGCACCGAGATCGACGACCCGTTGCAACGTCTGGCAGCGGTGCGCGACGGCACCCGCCAAAGCAAGGCGTTGACGGACGCCATTGGTGCCCGCCTGATGACCGACTACTCGCGTTTCATCCCCGCCCAGTTGGCGTCGCTGGCGGCGCGCCTGTACACCAGCTACGGCATGGCGGAGCGCGCCCTGCCGGCGTTCAACTGCGTGGTCAGCAATGTGCCGGGGCCGCAGAAGCCGCTCTACCTGGCGGGCGCCAAGCTGCTGCGCACCCATGGCCTCGGGCCGCTGTTCGACGGCATGGGCCTGATCTTCCCGGTGCTCAGCTACGATGGTGGCATCACCCTCTCGTTCACCTCATGCCGGGAGATGCTGCCGGACCCGGAGCGGCTCGCTGAGGCGCTCGATGAGTCGTTTCAAAGCTTAAGTTCGGCGGCCGGGTAGGCGAGTGCCATGCTGCAGCAGCTAAGCGCCCAAGACGCCTCCTTCATGTACCAGGACACGCCGGCCACGCCGATGCACGTGGCCTCGGTCGCCATCCTCGATCCGTCCACGTCGCCATACGGGCCGCTGACCCTGGAAGCGGTGATGGGCTTCTACGAGGAGCGCCTGCACCTGATGCCGGCCGCCCGCCGGCGGCTGGTCAACGTGCCGTTCGGCTTGGACCATCCCTACTGGATCGAGGATGCGGGCTTCGACCTGGAGTATCACGTTCGGGAAGTGGGCCTGCCCGCGCCCCAGGACTGGCAGGCGCTGTACACGCTGACGGCGCGCATTCTCAGCCGCCCGTTGGACATGAGCCGCCCGCCTTGGGAGGTTTACCTAATCCACGGCTTGGACCGGCTGGAGGAGGTGCCCGAGGGCTGCGTCGGCCTGCTGTTCAAGACCCATCACTGCGCCATCGACGGCGCGTCGGGCTTGGAAATGGCCTTGGCCTTGGCTGACTTGGCTCCGGAAATGGCGCCGGTGCCGCCGCCGTCCGAGCCGTGGCGCGCCGACCCGGTGCCGGATGACGGGGAACTGCTGTTGCGCTCCTGGGGCAACGCGCTGCTGCGGCCGCTGCAAATCGCGGAATTCCTCGCCACCGCTGCCCCAGCAGCGCCGGCATTGTCCGAATCCATGAGACAGGAGCTGCCCCAAGCCACACCCGTGCCCAAAACCCGCTTCAACGCGCCGGTCAGCGCCCATCGCGCGGTCGGCTTTGAGCGATTCCCCTTGGATGACGTTCGGGCGGTGAAGAACGAAGTCGCGGGCGCTACGGTCAATGATGTGGCATTGACCCTGTGCGGTGGTGCCTTGCGGCGCTATCTGCGGGAGAAGATCGAGCTGCCGGACGACTCGCTGCTGGCCATGGCGCCCATCAGTGTGCGCAAGCCGTCGGCGGAGTATGGGCAGGGCAACGCGGTGTCGGCCATGTTCGTCACCATCGGCACCCACATTGAAGATCCGGTGGAACGCCTCAAGCATGTGCGCGACGCCACTTCTGCGGCCAAGCAGATGGCCAACGCGGTCGGCGCCGACACCATGCTGCGCTACAACGAGTTCATGCCGGCGGCGGTGTCCAACCTTGCCCAACGCCTGACCACGGAATTCGCCCGGGCCAACCAGGCGGCGCCGGCCTTCAACTGCTCCATTACCAATGTGCCCGGCCCCCAAGTGCCGCTTTACACCATGGGCTGCCGGACCGTGACCACCATCGGCTATGGCCCGGTCACGCACAACATGGGGCTCATCATGCCCATCAGCAGCTACTGCGGCGAGTTCACCATCAGCTTCACCTCGTGCCGGGACATGATTCCCGACCCGGACTTCTTCATGGCCTGCATCCGGCAAAGCTTCGAGGAGACGCGCACCGCCGCCTTGGGCTCCGGCGCGGTGGCCGACGCCAAGGTGGCAGCCATCGCCAAGGACTACAGCCACATGGCCGAAGCCGCGTTGGCGGAGGTGCGCGCCGCCCGCGCCAAGGCCTCTGGAAGCTGAACGGGTTTAGCCTGCCGCGCCAAGGGCGAAGCGCCGGCCTCTGGGTTTCGGCACCCGATGGGCTTCGGGCAAGTGGCACAACCGGTTCATGCGCGTGACGCTGCCGTCCGCATATTCCCAGACGAGCTGTTCTTCGTCGAGATAGCGCCGCACCACGGTCGGGCCCCAGCCGAAGAGGCGGAACTCAAGCACGCCGTCCTTCCAGAACATGCCGGCGGAGGTGCGTGGGCAGAATTCCTTGTCGCCTGCGGTGAACAGCACCCCGCCCTCCGTATCGTTGGTGTTGAAGCCGCCGGTGCTATTGGGGCCGGAGTCGTGAATGATGCCGCTGCTGGTGACCACCGTGCGCGCGCCGCACTGCTCCACCCGTTCCACGTGCCCGACCTTGCCCGTCACGCCAATCCACAATCCGCGAATGTCCGCCGCGCCCTCGGGCAGGGGCTCCGTGCATTCCCTTAAGACAGGGAGTGGGAAGTGGCTGTAGCTGCACTCCGGCGTGTTTCCCTTGGGGATGTCGGCCGCCAACTTGCCGCTGCCGTCGAGCACGGGCAGCTCGCAATAGTCGATCGCGCTGCCATCACCGGCGAGCGTTGCGGGGTCCGTGGTCAGCGGCGGACGCGGGGACAGGAATGCCAGCCAGAATGCCACGGCCGCCATCGACATCAGAATCATTGCGGTCGCCAGAACCGCTGTGGCCGCCTTTACCATCGCCGGCCCCGGCTCAGGTTGTCCGAATCAGGCCAATGATGGCTTGGGCCACCTGTTCGGGCGCGTTCTCCTGCACGAAGTGCCCGCCTCCTTTGATGGTGGTGTGGGGCAACCCTTTGGTTCCCGGCACTTTTTCCCGAAACTGCGCTTCCCCGCCGCGGGTGACCGGATCGTTGTCAGCGAAGGCGCACAGAAAGGGCTTGTCGAAGGAGGCGAAAAACGCCCAGGCCTTGCGCTGCTCATCCAGGGAGGGCGAGGTCGGCAGCGTCGGCACTTGGCTCGGCATGGCGCGGGGCCCCATCTTGTAGCTTGGGTCCGGGAAGGGTGCCTCGTAGGCCTTGGCCAGAGCGGTGGGCAAAGGCGAGGCGACGCCGGCTTTGTGCAGCAGGAACTTCAAGGCTTGGATGGGCCTTGGGTGCCGTTCGATCATCATCGACATCATGAATCCGATCGGCAGATCCTCGGTTTCCCAGCAGAACTTCTGCCAGTAGGCGAACTTGCGGGCGGGGTTGCCATGGTCCATGCGGCTCAGTGCCCCCTGCATCTCGACCAGGCTTGGCGTTGGCGCATTGGCGCGAAACGCCTCGATGTCCTTGACGACGGCTTCCGGCACGTCGGGGTTGTAGGGCAGGCCGGTGTTGGAGATCACCACGCGGTCGAAGCGGTGCGGGTGGTTGACCACCAGCCGCAGCCCGATGAGGCCGCCCCAGTCCTGTCCGAAAAAGGTGATCCCGGAAAAATCGTTGCGCTCCAGCCACTGCCCCATCCAATCGACTTGGCGTTCATAGCTGTAGTCCTCGCGTGCGGCGGGCTTGTCCGATTTGCCGTAGCCCACCAGGTCCGGTGCGATGACCCGCAGGCCCGCCGCCGTCAGATGAGGAATGACCTTTCGATACAGATAGCTCCACACGGGCTGGCCGTGCATGCACAGCACCAGCGAACCATCGCGGGACCCCTCGTCCAAGTGATGAACGCGCAGTTCGCTGCCATCGCCGGCGTTTATGTCGGTGTAGTGCGGAGTGAACGGGTAGTCGGCCAGATTCTCGAAGCGAGCGTCCGGAGTGCGGAGTATCTTCATGGCGGTTGGCGGCCTTGGTGGGTGGAGCGCATTATGATGCCATGCCATCGGCTTGATGGGCCCTGCTCGTCAATACGACCGCGGCAACTCCAGCACGTGCTCAGTGACGTAGTTGAGGATCATCTCCTGGGAGATTGGCGCGATGCGCATCAGCCGCGCTTCCCGCCAGTAACGCTCCACCTGGTACTCCTTGGCGTAGCCGAAGCCGCCGTGGGTCTGCATGGCTTGGTCGGCGGCTTGGAAGGCGGCGTCCGCCGCCAGCCACTTGGCCATGTTGGCTTCTGCGCCGCAGGGTTCGCCGTTGTCGAGCAGCCAACTGGCCTTGCGTATCATCAATTCGGCGGCGTCCAACCGAATGCGGGCCTCGCCGAGGGGGAAGGATACGCCTTGGTTCTGGCCGATGGGCCGGTTGAAGACGACCCGCTCGTTGGCGTAGTCCACCGCCCGCCGCAGCGCTGCCCGGCCGATGCCCAAGGCCTCCGACGCCACGAGGATCCGTTCCGCGTTCAGGCCGTCGAGCAGGTAGCGAAAGCCCTTGCCTTCCTCGCCTACCCGATCAGTCACCGCCACCGGTAGGTCGTCATAGACCACTTCGCAGGAGGCCACGGCGTTGCGGCCGGTCTTGGGAATCGCCGAGATGGTCACTTCGGGGCGCTGCAGCTCGGCGAGCAGCAGCGTGAGCCCGTCGGTGCGGCGCACAGCCTGATCCTGCGGCGTGGTGCGCACCAGCAGCAGGACGCGCTCAGAATCCTGCGCCTTGGTGGTCCACACCTTGCGGCCCTTGACTAGGTAATGGTCGCCGTCCCGGCGCGCCGCGGTTTTCAGCGAGGTGGTGTCGGTGCCGGCGTCCGGTTCCGTGACGCCGAAGGCGACGTGCAGGTCGCCGCTCACCACCCGGGGCAGGTAGCGCTGCTTCATCGCCTCGCTGCCGTACTTTACCACCGGATGCATGCCGAATATGGACAGGTGCACGCTGCTGCAGCCGTTCATGGCGGCACCGGAGGCGGCGACCTCCTCCAGCACGATGCTGGCTTCGGTGATGCCCCGGCCGCTGCCGCCGTAGTCCTCCGGGATGGCGATGCCGACGAAGCCGGCAGCCGCCATGGCGTTGTAGAAGTCCCAAGGAAACTCGTGGGCTTCGTCCTTCTCGGACCAGTATTCGTCGGGGAAGCCCGCGCAGAGCTTGCGAACGCTGTCCCGGATCAACTGGTGCTCGTCGGTGTCTGCAAAGTCCATCGTGGTTTCGTTTGCTGGGGAGTGGCGCAGTCTAACTGATCGCAGCCGGCTTCCTGTCAAAAGGCGTAGCGCAAACCGGCGGTGACCGCCCAGCCGCCCAAGTCGTCGATCGTCTGCTCGGTCTGGAAGGGCGTTGAGCCATCCGCCTGCACCGGCGCGTGGCTGCGGACGACGGTCCATACTTCGTCCTTGAGACGGGCGTCAAGCCGGCTCTCGGTGCCCGCTGAACTCGGATTCGCGTACAGCAGCCGGTCACAGCGAGTCGGGTGATTGACTCCGTACACGCCCGCCTGCGTCTTTTCGCCAGCGGCACCGACAGCAAAGGCCGCGTAGGGACCCGCAGCGAGGACCTTTGGAATCACGAGCGAAAGGACAATCGACAGGACAAACGCAATGGTTCGTTGGTGCGCAAGTTGGCTTTGCTGTATGTGGCTGAAGCTCACGCAGTGGCTCCGGGCAGCAGGGCGCCTTGGCGGGCGTCGGTGTAGCCGTCGGCGGCCGACCAGGCTACGGCGCCGCCAACGATCACCGTGTCGATGCCCTTGGCGTCACGCACGTAGCGGCTGCCGTCGCCGGGCACGTCCTGGGTGAAGTACTCCTCGCCCCGGTCGATCTGCGCTGGATTGAAGATGGTGATGTCGGCGGCGTAGCCGTTTTGCAGCAGGCCGCGGCCCTCAAGGCCCCAGATGCTGGCCGTATCGCTGGTGATTTTCTTGACCGCGCCTTCCAGGCTCAATGCGCCGGTTTGCCGCACGAAGTGGCTGAACAGGTAGCCGGTGTCGCCATAGGTGGAGAACGACAGGATGTGGGCGCCGCCATCGCTGGCGCCGACGTGGACTTGCGGGTGGGCGAGCAGCGCGCCCACCCGGCTGTCGTCGTTGTGGCCCATGTTGGCCGCCAGGAAGTGGGCGTCCAGATCTTCCTCCAACGAGAGGTCGATCATCGCCTCGATGGGGGATGTCTGGCGCAGTTCGGCGATTTCCGCGAGGGTCTTGCCCACCAGCGATTGATTGGGTTCGGTTTGCACTTGGCGCAGGGTAAGTTGCGGCCACAGATTGGGCATCGATCCGGCTTCCGCCACCAAGCGGCGCCGGTTGTCGCCGTCCCGGAAGGCTTCGACGATTTCCTCATGGCTGCCGAAGCGCATGATCTGGTACCAACTCGGAAAGCGGATGAACATCAGGCTCGGCACCGCAAAGCAGAAGCTGATGTCGATGGGACGGGTCTGCACCTGCGGCCACACGCGGGCGCCACGGGCGAACTGCTCGCCCACCCGCGCCATGATGCGGTCCGCCTCGGCGGCTTGGTCAATGCTGACGAACAAGGGTGAAAAGGTGGTGGGGATGGCGTGCTTCAAGGACAGTTCCGCGAGCTGGTCCACCCGGGCGAGGTTCAGGTCGGCATCGTAGAATTCGGGAACCACTTGCAGCACCCGCCCGAACTCGCTGAGCACCGCCGCCAAGGCGTCGAGTTCGCGGACGTCGGCGAAGCGGCTGGGCACCGGATGCAGCCGTTCATCAATATCGACGAAGCTGGTGGACAGCCCCACCGCGCCCGCCTGCAGGCAGCGCCGCAGCAGGGCCTGCATGGCGCTGACTTCGGCGTCGGTGGCGGTTCGCTGATTGGCGGCTTCGTCCATCACCCACAGGCGCAGCAGGCTGTGCCCGACCAGTGGCGCCACGTTGATGGCCAAGTCGCTGGCGAGCCGCGCCAGATAGTCCTCGAAGGACTCCCAGTTCCAATTCACGCCCTCCTTGAAGGCCTTGCGTGGCATTTCCTCGATTTGGTTGAACATGCCCACCAGCTTGGCCCGATGGGAAGCCTTGAGTGGCGCCAAGGACAGCGAGCAGTTGCCGGGGACGATGGTGGTGACGCCGTGGGCAAGGGCCGGCTTGGCGTGGGGATCCCAGAGCAGTTGGGCGTCGAAGTGCGTGTGCGGGTCGATGAAGCCGGGCGCGACCGCGAGGCCCTGGGCGTCGATCTTCCGCCGGGCGGGTTCGTTGATCTGGCCGATGCGGCGGATTCGGCCGCCTTCCACCGCCACGTCAGCGCGATAGGCGGGCAGACCCGTTCCGTCCACGACCAAGCCGTTTCGGATGAGTAGATCAAACATGATGCAAGGACCTCATAGTTGTGGATGCCGTCCGTTCGGCGGCTGGTTGGGGTTTGGGTGACGCCAACCGGTTCCAGGACGTGCGCAGGGCGTCACGCACCTGCTCCCAGCCGACGCCGGCGAGTTCTTCCGGCCCTGCTGCGCCGCAGGCGTCCAGCAGTGCCGCCGCCGCAGGTTCGTCGAGGCGCACTTCCGACTCCGCGCCGCCGGCGTGGCGCAAGGTCACGACCAACTCCGCCACCCCATCGTGGGCAGCGCTTAGGCGAGTGGCCGCGATGACGGCGCTGCTCATGGCTGTTCGGCCATTGGCGGCTCGACGAAAATGATGTCGCTGGGCAGAATCGGATTGCCTTGGCCGGCCGAGCCCGCCGCCGCTGCCGGCCGCATGAAGACGTGCAGGTTCCAGCTTTGCAGCAGGTTCACCGCCTCCTCCGTTGCAGTGCCTGGCAGCTCCCGCGCCGCGATTGACGCCCAGTCGTCGCCATCCTGGGGAAATATCGACCGGCGGGCGGGCGCGGGCTGCAATTCGGTTGCGCGGTTGGTTGCCATGAGCGTTGCTGACGGGGCTCCTGCTGGGGATGCGCATTAAGGCACAGGTTGACGATGGGGAAAAGTGCCAGCTCGGCATGTCTCGCTTTGCCGGAGGGCATAACGAACCGCAGGTTCGCGCCCTCGGATTGAACGAAGGGATCCCATCGAGGGCGGGACGCCCTCGCTCGCTCCGGGGAGTTTCGCCGGGGAGTTTCGCTGTTGACCCCAAGCCGCTAGGGGAAGAAACTACAAGCCATTCCGCGCTTCGGTGTTTGGCGGTGGGGAGCGGCACATGAACTAGACGGCGGGCTAGGGGTCCGCCAAGGGAGGCAAGACAATGAGTGAAGCTACGACAGCCATGGAAGACTATGTGCAAATGGACGCGGTGGATTGGGTGCCGTTCCCGGAGGCGCTCTGCAAGGGGGCCATTCGCTGGAAGCTGCTGCATGTGTCGCCGGAATCGGGCGCTTGGACGGCCATTTTTGATTGCCCCGCTGGCTCATCGTTCGCCAAGCACATCCACATGGGCCCCGGCGAGTATTTCCTGACCAAGGGCCGCATGCATGTGCGCGGCGGCAGCGCCGAGGGCGGGGCCACGGCCGTGGCGCCAGGCTACGGCTACGAGGCTTGCAACGCCCAGCACGACCACACCGAGTTCGACGTGGACAGCGAGTTCTACATGACGTTCCTAGGCCCGCTGAACTTCATCGACGACGACGGCAACACCATCGCCTTGGTCGGCTGCGAGCAAGTTCACCAAGCCTGGACTGCCAGCTAGGGCCTGTTAACGCTCGCCTCCGCATCGAGCAGGGATTGCTCGCCCGCCTGTGGCCTATTGACCTCCGTGTGCGGGAGTAGGACACTTGGGCGCGGGACGGTCCTCTCGGAACGGCACCTGTTTCACTGATCCAAGGAGGGCCGGAATGCCAACGGGTGGCGGGCGTATGGCTCGCCACCGCTTGTCAAGTGGAGGAACCAATGGCCGAAGCAGCCTTAATGGATGACTATGTCCAGATGGATCAAGTCGATTGGGTGGATTTTCCGCAAGGCCTGTGTGCGGGTTGGGTTCAGTGGAAGCTGCTGCACGTGTCGCCGGAAACCGGATCTTGGACTGCGGCCTTTAAGGCTGCCAAGGGTGCCTCGATAGCGAGGCACACCCACGTCGGTCCGGGCGAGTACTACATGACCAAGGGCAGGATGCTAGTACGTGGCGGGTCCGACGAGGGCGGAGAGACCGCGGTGGCGCCAGCCTACGGCTACGAAGCCTGCAATGCGCTCCACGACTATACGTTTTTTGAGGAAGACAGCGAGTTGTACATGACCTTCCTGGGCCCGCTGAACTTCACCGACGACGACGGCAACACCATTGCCTTGGTCGGCTGGCAGCAGGTTTACGATGCTTGGAACGCATCTGCCTGATTGATCCTGGCGCTTATTGGTGCATCCCGTACGCTGAAGGGCGCCCAAAAAAAGGGCCGGTATGGACCGGCCCCGTCATTTCCCATTTGGCCTGGCTTTTTGTGCGGCCAAGGCCTCCAGTGATCAGAAGAAATAGCTCAGGCTCGCGGTGATCAGGCGCGGCTGGCCGAGGGTGCCGATGGTGAGGCAGGCATCGCCGTTGGGATAGACGCAGGCACCGTCCGCGTCGAGCCCGTAGAAGTTCGGGAAGCTCTGTGAGTCGGTGTAGTAGGCCTTGTCCGTCAGGTTCTCGGCGTTCACCGTAAACTCCCAGTTCTCGCCGGCAACCCCCACTTGGGCGTTGATGATCGTGAAGCTCGGGTTGGTGAGCGGGTGGTAGGCCTGCACCGTGTCATAGGCCCCGTTCTTGCTGATCTGTACGCCGAGCAGGAAGTCCATGCCGTCATTGATGGGCCTGCGGTAGTCGGCGTTGATGTTCCAACTGAACTCCGGCACGTTCGGCGGCTTTTCGCCGTCGAAGTCGATGTCGTAGGCCAGGGTCTCGCCCGTCCATTCAGCATCGATCGCCCCTGCGGCGAAACTGAGCGTCAGGTCTTCGCTCACCTGCACGGTCAGGTCGGCCTCGAATCCGAACTGCCTCGAGTCGCCGAAGTTACCGATACCTTCCACCGGCCCCTGGGGGGTGGCGATGTGATACTCGACCTGCCGCTTGTTGTAGTCGATGTAGAAACCGGCGACTGAGGCAGTGGCGCGGCCGTCCATCCAGCGGCCCTTCCAGCCGACCTCGTAGCTGGTGGCTTTTTCGGCATCGAACGGCAGCAGCCCGAAATCCGCACCGATGTTCAACCCGCCCGGCTCGAAGCCGAACGCGATGGTGGCGTAGATCATGTTGTCGTCGTTCAGCCACCGGGTGATGGATCCGCGCGGCAGCACTTCCGTTTCCTTCAGGCTGCTCGAGATGCCGGCATCGTAGTTTAGGCTCTTGTTCTTCCACTGGTCGATGCGGATGCCCAGGGCAACCTCCCACTCGTCCATGTCATAGGTGACATTGCCGTATGCGGCCAAGTGGCTCTTGTCGCGCCGCCGGTACTCGAAGGGCAGGTGGAACGCCTCGGCCTCTTCTTCGGGAGGAACGATTTCCCCGGCCCACAAGCCGCTGCAGAGGTCGTCGGCAATGCAGCCGAGCACGCCGTCGAGCCGGCCGTCGGGCGTTACCCGGCTGTCCCAGATGATCAGGTCGGAGTCCATGTTTTCGTCATACAGCGAGTAGTAGACACCGGCGATCCACTGCAGGGGCGAGTCGGTGGTTGACGTGAAGCGCACATCCTGCGTGAGCACGTTCATCTTCTCTGGGCGGAACAGGTCGAGCAGGAACTCCGGGGTGCCGTCGACATCGCTGTAGCGGTTGCTGTGGGTGTCGGTGAAGGACGAGACGGAAACGATGTCGAAGTTGTCCAGTTCCCAGGTCAATTCCACCATGCCCGCATAGGTGCGGCGCTCGTGACGCGGGTTTTCCGGCCCGGTGTTGATGGTGGTGGGGTAGTCCCAGTCCTCGACTTTCAGTTCCCGGCTCCAGGTGTTGTTCGGGCCGTCGTACTCGTTCCAGCGCGCGGTCACCAACATCGACAACCGCTCCGTCAGGGGCCCGCCGATCATGAGGCGGCTACCGTAGGCTTCGGTCTCGCCGGAGTTCTTCTTGTTGCTGGTGCGGTGGCCGTTGTGCCGCACGGCGTTGCGGTTCTTGATGAAGCCGTCGTGGCTGGAACCGAAGCCGAACACCCGCATGGCCCAGCCGCTGTTGCCGAGCGGCGCGTTCACGCTGCCCTCCACATCGATCATGCCCTGCTGGCCGCCGAGCACCTTGACGCGGCCGAATGCCTGCTCCGCGTCGGGCCGGGCGCTGACAAACTTCACGGCGCCGCCGATATTGCTGCCGCCGTACAACACGCCCTGCGGCCCTTTCAGCACCTCGATGCGCGCCAGATCGCCGAAGCGCGAGGAGGCATCGGAAAAGAGTTGCACGTCATCAAGGTAAAAGCCAACTCCCTGGGTGTTGCCGAAGGCGCCGAGGCCCCGTATCGAGACGTTCGGGAACCCGTCCAGGCGCATGGACAGATTCAGGTTGGGCACCTTGAAGCCGATGTCCTTCAATGCCTTTACATTCTGGCGGTTGATGTCTTCGCCGGTGATCACCGACAGCGACTCGGGAATTTCCAACACCGACTCTTCGCGTTTGCGCGCGGTGACGAGAACCTCTTCGATCACTCCCTCGTTGGCTTGGGCTCCCGCGCCGGACTGGGCGTAGGCAAATGGAATGGAAAGTGCAAGCAATAGCGCGCCGAATGCCGCGCCGAGAACTGTTTGCGGATTTATTGACAATGGCATCATCTTATCTCCCCCCTCTTGCAGACAAGTGCACCACCATCATTGAGGAATTTGCGGTTGAACGCAAGCATTATAGGTTGCCAAGTATTGACAACTGACCTGAAATGTTGCAGGGAACAGGCTTTTCGGCCTAGGCGCGTGCTTGGGATTGCCTCAGGGCGTCGCTTACCCTGAGTGTCTCGGCATGCGGCTCGGCAGTTCAACGATGGACGCCCCCGTGGCGGAGGGTTCGCCGCGATGGGTTTCGGCGGATTGCAAGATCTCGACGAGGTGCTTTCCCTCGTCGATGAACTTGCGGCTGACATGCCCGTTGATGATCAGCACGTCGCCGTCGGGATTGTGGCGACGGATTTGACATTTGCTCTTGCGCAGGAAGCCGGTGTCGCCCATCCAATTGGTGATCTGGTGGGTCAACCAGGAACAGCGTTCCGGGCCGTAATCGTAGGCGCCTGGCGCGCCGACTTCGAGTGCGAATGATTCGTCCCAATGCACGCGCTCGGGGCAGTCGGGCACGTTGAAGCGATTTTTGATGCCGAGACCAGGGTGCTTTCGCTGCAACGACCAGGCGAGCTTGTTCGCCCGAATGTAGAGCCCGCCCCAGCCCTGCGCGTAACAGATGAAGCCGGTGACGGTCATGGGCCCTTTCAGCATGGGTGGCAGCTCGTCCCCCTCTTTGACGTCTTCCCAGAATCGGGGCGTCGCTCCTCGAACCTCTTCGTTCTCGTAGAGCTTGTGGAAATCGGCGAGCTGCTCATCGGTGTAGGGCTCGACCAGTCCACGGACATCGGTGTACTTGGTGCCCTTCTCCCGTGCTTCGTCGCGCTCGGTACGGAAAACCCAGCTATCGGCCTCCGCGACCGGGTCGCCTTGTTGGTTGTAAAAGTCGACATGGTAAATCTGCTGGATTGTGCGGCCCGCAAAGCGAGTTTGGTGTTCGATCAAATCCTTCAGGTAGGCCTCGGTGGAGATGACGTCGTTGCGCAGCACCGGCTTGTGCCAAACCCAGGCCGCGCCCGCCCACATGGCGTGAATGCCGGGCAGACCGCCGCAGTAGCCGGAGACGATGCGGTCCGTTGAAAACAGAAAGCTGGGCGGGGCGACCAGAGTTCCGTAATGGGTTGTTGCCGCGTAGTCCGGGTCGCACCACAGCGGATTGTCGTCGCCGATGCCATGCGCGTAGTGCCGTATCGCGTCGCGACTCGCTTCGTAGTTCCAAGGTTCCACCGTGTCGGTGATTGGAACGCCGATGCGTTTACGCAAATCCGCAAGGCCTTTTTCCGTGATCTTCGGATAGCGTCTTGTTGTGGCGAGGTCGTTCACTCAGTGGCGAGACGGTAGCTGGAGTCGTTGGCCATACTAGTGCTCTTCATTGGGACAGTCCACCTGACCTCAATGAAGGTTGGTTAAACAGAGAGTGGACGCCGGCGGGGAAGCGCTATAGGCTGGCCCGAACGTCGCGAACGGGGGATTTCCATGGCCAAAGCCATACACACGATGGTCCGGGTGCTCGACTTGGACCGCTCCATTGACTTCTACCAACGGGCCTTCGGCCTTGATGTGGCCGAGCGCTTTGATTTTGACGACTTCATCCTGGCCTACCTGCGCAACGACCAAAGCGACTTTGAGATCGAACTGACCTGGAACAAGGATCAGGCCGAACCCTATTCCCACGGCAGCGGCTACGGGCACTTGGCGGTCAGCGTGGACGACCTCGACGCCGAGCACGGCCGTTTCGAGGCAGAAGGCCTTGAGCCCAATCCGGTCAAGGAGATGTTCCGTGACGGGGAGTTGCTGGCGCGCTTCTTCTTCGTGCAGGACCCGGACGGCTACAAGATCGAGGTCCTGCAGCAGCGCGGGCGCTACCTCTAGGGGAATGCCCTAGTAGCCCTCAGCCAAATGCGGAAAGGCGCTCAGGGCGTGGGGTTCAACCATGGGGGTGACCCGTTCCATCAGGCCGGGGTTGAGGTCCTTGACGTCGCGGATGCCCAGCAGCGCCAAGGTGATCTGAATCTCATTTTCGAGCAGTTCGAGCATCCGCTGCACTCCGGCTGCGCCGTCCGCCGCAAGCGCTAGGGCCTCTAGCCGCCCCAGGCCGACTGCGGTGGCGCCCAGGCAGAGGGCCTTCACGATGTCGGCACCGCGCATGAAACCGCCATCGACCAGCACGGGCACCGCGCCATCGACTGCGGCGACCACTTCCGGCAGCGCGTCGATGCAGGCCCGGGTGTGGTCGAGCTGGCGGCCGCCGTGGTTGGAGACGTAAACGCAGTCGACGCCCAACTCGACGCAGCGAGCCGCGTCCTCGGCCACCGCCACGCCCTTGATGATGAGGGGAATGTCGAAGTTGTCCTTGATGTGCGCCACGGTGTCCCAGGTCATGGTCGCTTGGTGGCTGAATCCGGAGACGCCGACCTGCCGCCCGGAGCTGGGTACGTGGCGCTTGAGAATGTCACGTTCGCGCCGCGAATAGACTTGGGTGTCGGCGGTCAGGCAGAAGCCGGTGTAGCCCGCTTCGACGGCCCGGGCGATGATGTCGTCCATCCAAGCGTGGTCGCCCATCAGGTAAAGCTGGTAGATGCGCGGCCCCGGCACTCGGGTGGCCAGATCCTCGAAGTTCGGCAGGCACACCGAACTTAGGATCTGCAGGACACCGAAGTCTCGCACCGCTTCCGCCACCGCAGCGGCGCCCTCGGGGTCGAACACCTGAATGGAGCCGATCGGCGCCAGCAGCACGGGAATGCGCAGCCTTGAGCCGAACAGGTCCGTCTGCGCGCGAACCTTGCAGACGTCGTTGAGAATCCGTGGCCGGAAGGCCCAGGAGTCCAACCCGTAGCGGTTGCGCTTCAGGGCGGACTCGGTATCCGAACCGCCGATCAGGTAGTCCCAAGTGTTCCGGTCCAGCTTGCGCTGCGCTTCGGCGGCCAGTTCCTGCAAGGTAAGAAACGCCATGACGCCTTTCAGCCACGCTCCCGCAACGGTTCCCAAGCGCGGAAGTTTAACCGCACTTCGCTACAATGGCGCTTTTGGCTTGGAGGCTTAAATTGTCGGACATCATCATCGTCGGCGCCGGCCATGCCGCCGGGCAGGCCGCCGCCAGCCTGCGCCAGGAGGGCTTTGCCGGCGCCATCACCATCCTTGGCGATGAGCCGCACGTCCCCTATCAACGGCCGCCGCTGTCCAAGCAGTACTTGGCGGGGGAGCAGGGGCTGGACCGGGTTTACCTGCGCCCGGAGAAGTTCTATGCCGGCAAGGACATCACCGTCCGCCCCGGTGTGCGCGTCGAGCGCATCGACCGGGCGGCGCAGGCGCTGACCACAGCGTCGGGCGAGACCTTGGCTTACGATCGGCTGCTGCTCGCCACGGGCAGCCGCCCGCGGCGGCTCAAGCTGCCCGGCAGCGAGCTCGAAGGCGTCCACTACCTGCGCACCATCGCCGATGTGGACGCCATCAAGGCCGACATGGCGCCCGGCAAGCGGGTGGTGGTGGTCGGCGGCGGCTACATCGGCCTCGAAGTGGCCGCGGTGTGCGTCGAGGCGGGCCTTGAGGTCGATGTGCTGGAAATGGAGCCGCGCATCCTGGCGCGGGTGACCACCCCGGCCATGTCCGATTTCTATCATCGCCTGCACGAGGGGCGCGGCGCGCGGATTCACACGGATGCCCGGGTAACTGGCTTCAGCGGCAATGGCCGCGTCTCGGCGGTGCAATGCGGCGATCAGTCCTTCGCCGCCGACTTCGCCGTGGTGGGCATCGGCATCGTGCCCAACGTCGAACTGGCGCACGAGGCCGGCCTTGAATGCGATGACGGCATCCTGGTGGACGAGCGCTGCCGCACTGCGGACCCGGCCATCTACGCGGCGGGCGACTGCACCAACCACCCCAACCCCGTGCTCGGGCGGCGCCTGCGCCTCGAATCGGTGCCCAACGCCATGGAGCAGGCCCGGGTCGCTGCCGCCAACCTCTGCGGCAAGGACCGGGAATACGCCGCCGTGCCTTGGTTCTGGTCGGACCAGTACGAATTGAAGCTGCAGATGGTGGGCTTCTCCGGCGATGGCGACACCGCCGTGGTGCGCGGCGACATGGCCGCCAATCAATTCGCCGTGTTCTATCTGAGGGACGGCGTGGTCGTGGCGGCGGACGCGGTCAACAGCCCCAAGGAGTTCATGCTCTGCCGGCGCCTAGTGGGTCAACCAGCCGACCCGGCGGTGCTGGCCGACCCAAGCGCCGATTTGAAGTCCCTGCTGGCGGGCTAACCCGGATAGCGTTAGCAGGCCCTAGCCCGCTTTGCTGGCCAATTGCGCTTGGACTTCCCTGAGTTTTTGCTCATCCAACGGAAAGGTGTAGAGCAAATAGACAACCAGCAGTTCCGAGACCGCCGGGATGAACGCATAGATGTAGCGCAGCGCATCGAGTTGCGCCGGATCGTTCGGCCCGCCCGGGTCGAAGCCCACCAGGGCGAGCAGCGGGTAGGCGAGGCCGATGCCCAACGCCCCGCCGACCTTCATGGTGGTGGTCACGGTTGAATAGTACAGCGCGGTGCGGTCCTGCCCGGTCTGCAGGCGGTCGTAGTCAACGATGTCGGCCACCATGGAGCGCAGCAGAAAGGGGACGCCCGCATAGACGATGCCCGACAGGAAGAACAGTCCGGCGAACAGCAGTGCGTCCCCTTGGCCCGGAATCAGGTAGGACGCGGTGACGATCACATGCAGGAACACGCCCAAGGCACAGGCGCCGTGCTTGCTCATGCGCTTCGACAGGCGCACCCACAGGGGCACGGCGATGGGACCGGCGGCGAAGTAGGAGAGCATGATGATGGCGGACCACTCCGGCATGCCGATGATGGCGCTGACGTAGAAGATGAACAGGGATGCGCGGATGGCGCCGGGCATGTGAATGAAAAGGTCCGCGACCAAGACGCGCAGGATGTACCGGTTGCTCGCTAGGATCTTGACGCTGCGCACGAAGCCCAACGCCGGCGCGGACGTGGACCGCACTGGCGGTTCGCTGACCCGGGCCACCGCCACCAGCACGCAGACCGGCAGCAGGATCATCACGTAGATCCCCATCGAGTTCATCTTCAGGGTCGCCGATAGGGCATGGCCGGATTGCTCCAGCACGGCCGGGATCAGCAGCACGGTTGCCATGGACGTGAGGTGCGCAAACTCCCGCCAGCCCTGGATGCGCGACCGTTCGTGATAGTCGCTTGACAGCTCCGCACCCCAGGCCATGTGCGAAATGGTCAGCATGGTGTAGCCCACGTACAGCAGGAACAGGGAGCCGAGCACGTAGGCCGTGCTCGCCGCACCGCCGATGAACCGGTCCGGGAACATCACCAGCGCCGTCGCGATCAGGAGCACCGGCAGGCTCAGCACCATCCAGTGCCGCCGCCGCCCCCAACGGGAGGGAAACTTGTCGGAGATGACCCCCATCAGCGGATCGGTGCCTAGGTCCCAGAATCGAGCCGCCATGAACACCGTGCCCGTGACGGCAAGCCCCAAGCCCATTTCGGTGGCGAAGAAGGGCGGAGCATAGATGCTCAAGGGCGTTGCGAAGGCGGCGATGGGCAGGGCTGGCGCCGAGTAGGCGGCAAGCTTCGCGTTGGAGATGCGGGTCATGGGGTGCGGCTCATGGAGCGGTGGGAACCTCCGGTGCGTTCAAAAATTTGGCCGAACTATACCCGTTGTCGCGAACCGGGGTTGGTGTTGCCTTGACCGCCGCCTTCCTGTTCCAATGCGCGGCCATGTTGTACGACGTCGATGGTACGCGTGGCCGCCTGACGCGCGAGTGGTACGAACGGGGCTTTTACTCGCGAGAGACCCTGCCCGAGGCCCTGGCGGCCGGATGCGCGAAGCATGCGGGGCGCAAACTGGTTTTCCATGCGCAGGGGCGCACGCGGAGCCACGCGGTGGAAACCCTGTACGAGCGCGGCCGGTCGATGGCTGGCGCGCTGCAGCGGCTGGGCATCCGAGCCGGCGACGTGGTCGGCATCCAAGTGCCGAACCGGGTTGAAGGCTATGTTGCGTTTCTCGGTACGATGCTGGCCGGGGCCGTGGTGCTGCCCATCGTGCACATCTACGGCGCCCGGGAGGTGGGCTACCTGTTGCGCGAGAGCGGCGCCAAGGCGCTCTTCGTTCCGGACCGCTGGCGCCGCATCGATTACCTCGAACGCCTTGAGGGGTTGCGCGACGTGCCGCAACTCGAACATCGCATCGTCATCGGCGAGGACGTCCCCGCCGACTGCATCGCTTGGGACGAACTGCAAGCTTCGGGCGATTTCACCCCGCCGGCGCTGCGGGCCGACGACCTCGCCCTGATCCTGTTCACTTCCGGGACCACCTCGCATCCCAAGGGTGTGCTCCATTCCCACAACTCGCTACTGGCGGAACTCAAGGCGGCGTTCAAGCCCGAGGGCGCGGCGTCCGTGGTGCTCTCGCCTTGGCCAGCTGGCCATATCGCCGGGGTGCTGGCGATTCTGCGCCTGTACTTCAGCGGCGAGGAATCCGTGCTGATGGACGCCTGGGAGGCCCAGGCCGCCGCCGAACTGGTGGAGAGATACCGGGTCACGCGCTCCTCGGGCACGCCGTTTCACATCAACTCCCTACTCGATGCGGGGCAGGCCGATGGCCGTGACCTCTCCAGCCTGACGGATTACCTGGTCGGGGCGGCCGCGGTGCCGCCGGAAGTGGTGGATCGCTGCCAGCGGGCGGGGATCTTGACCTACCGGGCCTACGGTTCCACCGAGCACCCCACCATCACCTCGGGCACACCGGAGCACAGCGTGCAAAAGCGCGCCCATACCGACGGGGTTCTCAACCCCGGTTGCCGCATCCGCATCGTCGATGACGATGGCATCGACCTGCCCGAGGGCGAGGCGGGAGAGATCGTCTCCCAGGGACCGGACCAATTCCTGGGCTATCACCGGGCCGAACTCAACGACGACGCCTTCCTGCCGGGGGGCTGGTTCAGAACGGGGGACATCGGACGCTTGGACGCGGAAGGGTTCCTAACTATTACTGACCGCAAGAAGGACGTCATCATCCGGGGTGGCGAGAACATCGCCTCAAAGGAGGTGGAGGATTACCTGGCGGCCCACCCTGCCGTCAGCGAAGCGGCGGCGGTGGCCGCGCCCGACGAGCGCTTGGGCGAGCGGGTGTGCGCGTTCGTAATCCTTCAGCAGGATGCGGCGCTCACCATGGACGACGTGCAGGCGCACTTTGCGGCGCTCCAGGTGGCCAAGCAGAAAACGCCCGAGCGCCTCGAAATCGTGGCCGAACTGCCGCGTACGCCATCGGGAAAGGTCAAGAAGTTCGAATTGCGGGAACGCCTGCGCACGTCGGATTGAAGTTGGGAGGAGCCGGATCATGAGCCAGTTGAAGGACCATGCGCAATCGCAGCCGGAAAAGGTGGCGCTGATTGATGCGGAGTCGGGAGCGCAGCTCACTTACGGCGAGCTCAATCGCCGCTCAGTCCAGTGCGTGCGTTTGTTTGAGGCTGAGGGGCTGCGGTTCGGCGACCACATTGCGGTGATGACCGAGAACCTGCCCCAGGCTTTGGTCGTGGCTTGGGCCGCCATGCGCTCGGGGCTCTATCTCACGCCCATCAACTGGCATTTGAATGCCGAGGAGGCGGGCTATGTGGTGAACGACTGCCTGGCAAAGTGGCTGGTGATCTCGGCCGGGGTGGGTGCCGCTGCCGACGAGTTGGACGCGGCGGTCGATCCGGGGGTCAGCCGCTGGACCTTGGGCGGGTCCCGGGGGAGCTACCAGTCGCTTGACGAAGGCTTGGACCGGATGTCGGATGCGCCCCTGGCGGAGGAGCTCGACGGGCAGCTGATGTTCTACTCATCCGGCACCACGGGACGGCCGAAGGGCATTGTACGGGAACTCCAGCGGACCCCTGCGGGCAGCGAGCCGCATCCCCTTACGGACCTCATGTGCGCGCTGTACGGCTTTTCGCCGGACACCGTTTACCTGTGCCCGGCGCCGCTGTATCACGCAGCGCCCCTGGCCTGGAGCATGGCGGTGCTGCGATTGGGCGGCACGGTGGTGCTGATGCGCCGCTTCGACGCGGAACAGGCCTTGGCGCTGATCGAGCGCCATCGCATCAATCACGTGCAGGTTGTGCCCACCATGTTCGTGCGCATGCTAAAGCTGCCCCAAGCCGTGCGGCAACGCTACGATCTGTCGAGCTTGGAAGCCGTGATTCATGCTGCGGCGCCCTGTCCGGTGGAGGTCAAGCAGCAGATGCTCGATTGGTGGGGCCCCATAATCCACGAATACTACGCCGGCAGCGAGGGCGGCGGGTTTGTTGCGGTTGGCCCGCAGGAGTGGCTGGCGAGGCCCGGAACGGTCGGCAAAGCGCTGACGGCCACCATTCACATTCTCGATGAGCAGGGTAACGACCTGCCCCCGGGCGAGGTGGGCACGGTCTTTTTCGACGGCAGTGCGGATTTCGAGTACCACGGCGATCCCAAGAAGACCGCCGAGACCTACAACGCCCGAGGCTGGCATACCCTTGGGGACATGGGGTACTTGGATGAAGACGGCTATCTGTATCTGACCGATCGCAAGTCCCACATGATCATCTCCGGCGGGGTGAACATCTATCCGCAAGAAGCGGAGAACGTGCTGACCATGCACCCGGCGGTACTGGACGTTGCCGTCATCGGCGTGCCCAACGCCGAATACGGAGAGGAGGTAAAGGCCGTGGTGCAGCTAGTATCCGGGGCTGTGCCGGGTGACGAACTGGCGGAGGAGCTGATGGGGTACGCCCACGAGCGGCTCGCCAAGTTCAAGTGCCCGCGCAGCGTGGACTTCGTCGCGGAGCTGCCGCGCCTGCCATCCGGCAAGCTGCTCAAGCGCCAACTGCGCGACCAGTACTGGCCCAAGGAAGCGGTCCGCAAGGTGTAGGGCCCGGTGGGGTCGAGTCGCCTTAGCTGTCGGACTTGCCGCGCTTGAGCACCTTGTTAACCAGCTCGGTGCGGTCAGCCATCATCAACGGCGTGTTGACAATTCGCTCCACATGACGCGCTTGGCTGCGGTCCAGGTCCCAAGCGAGCTCCACCGCCAGCTTGGCGACGCCCTGCACTTCGAGCGGCCGGGATTGAAGGCGCTGGCAGAAGGCCCAAACCTCCTCCTCGAACGTCTCATCGGGATGCACGGCCTGCACGAAACCGGCCATTAGCGCGGTGCGCGCGTCGATTTGCTCGCCGGCCATGTTGAGCCACTTGCCCCAGCCGGGGCCGCACAGGCGGGTGAAGCGGCTGGTGCCGCCGCTGCCGGCCAGCACGCCGATGTCAATCTCCGGCAGGCCGAAGCGGGCGCTGTCGGCAGCTAGGCGAAAATCCACGGCCCCAGCCATCTCCACCCCGAGCCCTAGGCAGGGGGCGTGAATGGCCATCACGATGGGCTTTTCCACTGCCTCCATCTCGTCAAGGAAGATGTGCAGCCCCCGGCGGTAGTCGCGGCGCACATTGACCATGGTTTGCGCAGCCCGAGGCTCTCCGCCAGCGGTGCCGCTCTCTGCGATGTCCACGCCAGCGGTGAAGAACCGACCCTTGGCGCGGATCAAGAGCACACGCAGGTCATCACGGTCGCGCAGGTCCTCGACGGCGCCGAAGATCACCTCGCGCATGGCGAGACTGATGGCGTTTAGCTTCTCAGGTCGATTCAGGGTCACGATGGCGACCCCGTCCTTGTCTTCTCTAAGCGCTTGATCGGTCACGGTCATTGCCCTCACCTAGTTGCACGGGTCGCCCAGTCAATCGCCCCTATCGCGCTCTGGTCAGCATGATTACGACCATTGGCGAAGCAGCGACTGGACGGCCGGAGATCCGTCCTCCCCTTTCAGTTCGGCACTCACGAATGCGGCAAGGGCTTGTTCGTGAGCGAGGAACTCCCCTGCGATCTGGGCATGGGCGGCCGGGGACTGCTGCGCCGCTGTGCGTATCTCGGAAACGGCCGTTCGCAGCTGCGGCATCAGGAGTTTCATGATGGCGGGCCAGGGCTTGCCCGCCAACTCGCGCGCGGCGTCCAGATATCGCGAACCGGATGCCTCAGGCAATTCAATGGAAGCGGCCGCGCACTCCGCGCTCAACCGCTGCGCCATGGTCGCCTCGAGCCGTGCAAGCAAGGACCACTTGTTGACCTCGTCGTCGCTCTGCGCACCGTCGGCCATGGTGTCGAAAAACGCTTTGCCAGCGATCTCACTCTGATACCAATCTTGAAGCTGTGATTCGAATTCGCTCACGTTATCCTCCTTGTCGGTAGCCACGTTGAGCGCCGGTTGAGCAAAGTGTATGTTTGGGTGCGCAGAACATCAATGTACTAGCCAACTGGCTATCCAACTGAAGAGGGGAGGCGGCGAACCGT
The DNA here is from genome assembly GCA_964598305.1 of uncultured Pseudomonadales bacterium. Lineage (GTDB taxonomy): Bacteria > Pseudomonadota > Gammaproteobacteria > Pseudomonadales > Azotimanducaceae > Azophilus. The sequence continues at coordinate 36,585 of CAZRBP010000013.1, forward strand.
GAGTGATGCACCCATCATTTCCACGATCAGCGTGGAAGACACCGACAAGGCACTGGCGACGCTGACGGTCGCGTTTGCCGCTGATCCCATGGTGCGTTGGATGTACCCGGAAGCCGAGGTTTACTTGGACGCGTATCCGAAGTTTCTAAAGGCCTTCTGCGGCTCTGGGATAGCGGATGGAACGGCGTTCCGTGATGAGTCGTTGGGCGGAGCCTGCATCTGGATGTCGCCAGGCAGCGAAGCGGACTACGAGTCATTGGTTGCAGTGAACAAAGCGGCCATCTCGCCGGAGCGTCTTGAAACGCTGGGAGCGATCAACAAGCAAATCGAGCAGTATCACCCCCATGATGAGCCTTTGTGGTACCTGCCTTGCATCGGTGTTGATGCCAATGCCCAAGGAAGAGGCATTGGCTCTGCGCTAATGAAGCACGCCTTGCGGTTTTGCGATGAGCAGCGGACCCGAGCGTATCTCGAGTCCTCCAATCCGGCCAACATCTCGTTATACGAACGCCATGGGTTCGAGGTGATGGGAAAGATCCGGGTCGGCTCGGCACCAGAGATCACTCCAATGATTCGTGACCGACGCTAGCGTTCACACGCATTCAACCAGAAGAGGCGCCGGGAATGTCCGAAGCCGGCGGCCAGTCGATGGAATCAGATCTCGCCAAGTCCTACCGCACCCAAAGCTACTGGCTGGACTCGATCGAGGACAGCCTGGAACCGCTGCCGTCGCTGGAGGACGAACTGCAGTGCGACGTCGCGATCGTGGGGGCCGGCTTCACCGGTCTCTGGACGGCTTACTTCCTAAAGCGGAACGCGCCTGATCTAGACATCGTCATCGTCGAGAAGGAAATTGCCGGATTCGGCGCGTCGGGGCGCAACGGCGGGGCTTGCTCGGCTTGGTGGGACGCGATCTTTCGATGGCTGAGGGATCCGGAAACACGCGATGCAGCCGTGCGCTTGCAGCGGCGCCTGATCGACACCATTGGCCGCATTGGCGAGATCTGCGCGGCCGAGGGCATCGATTGCCACTTCTCCCACACGGGCTTGATCATGACCGCTGCCAACGAGCAGGAGGCGCAGCAGTTCTCCAAGGCAGCCCACGTCTTGGCGAAGTACGGTTTCCCCGCGCCAGACTATGAAATGCTGGATCAAGCGGCCACGCGCGAGCTGATCGCGACGGAAGGCGCCTGTGCGGGCTTTTTCACACCCCACAACGCCGCGGTTCAACCGGCGCGGCTGGCGCGCGGCCTGGCCAAGGCGGTGCGTACGCAAGGGGTGAGGCTCTTCGAGCGCTCCCCGGCCGTTGAGCTCACGCCCGGCCGTGTGGTCACCGATCGGGGCGTTGCGAGCGCGGATACGGTCTTGCTGGCGGCGGAGGCCTATGTCACCAAACTCGCTGGATTCAAGCGCCAGTTGGCGCCGATCCACTCAAGAATGCTGGTCACGGCGCCGCTGGACGAATCCCTTCAAGGGGCGATCGGCATGTCGCCGCGCCGTTCCTTCGCCATGGCGGGCGACGGCTATGGCCATCCGACGGCCGACGGGCGCATCGCGTTCGGCGCACGCGGCAGCTACTACTTCGGCAGCCGCATCAGCAACAGCTTCGGCCCGGCGACACGCGACACCCAAGCGGTCCGGCAGTTGCTGCACAGCTACTTTCCGGCGCTGCGCGAGGTCCCCATGACCCATTCGTGGGGCGGGGCCATGGGCCTCCCCCGCGATGAGCTGCCCTTTGTCTTTCTCGACGAGGCGCGGCGCTTCGGCTGGGCTGGCGGGCATGGCCCTGCAGGCGTCGCACCCTCGTGCATGGCCGGCGAAACCCTTGCGGACCTCGTGCTCGGCCTGGATACCCCTCATGTCCACGACCCCTGGGTGGTGGACGCGTTGCCGCCGCTTTGGGAGCCCGAGCCTTTGCGCTGGTTCGGGATTACAGGGGTGAAGGCCTGGCGGCGGTGGTTTCCGGCGTAGCCCCAAGATTGAGGAATCCGCGCGGCATGGAACATCGCTGTGACAACGGGCACGCCCAACTAGAATTCAGGCGTCGCTGGACGGCGTTTGCCTTAGTCGTGGGAATGTGGGCTGCATCCGCGGCCGGTGAAGCTGCGGGCGCACCGAACTGGCCACAAGAGCCCACTGCGCCAGCAGATGCGCCCAACGTCCTGATTTGGCTCATGGACGACGTTGGCTTCGGCCAGATAGGGCCGTTCGGTGGCCTGATCGGGACCCCGACCCTCGATGCGCTGGCCGCACAGGGTGTGCGCTTCACCGACTTTCACGCCACCCCCCTGTGCTCGCCCACCCGTGCCTCGCTGCTCTCGGGACGCAACCCGCACGCGGTCGCCGTGGGTGCGCACGCCAATACGCCGGCGGGGTATCCGGGGTACCACGTGCGCATTCCAAAGAGCGCGGCCGGCGTCGGCCGGATATTGCGCGATCACGGCTATGCCACCTATGCGGTGGGCAAGTGGGATCAGTTGCCCGCGGAGCACACCTCCGCGGCCGGTCCCTTCGACTACTGGCCAAGTGGACAGGGATTCCAACACTTCTACGGTTTTTTGCACTACGACGCGCACCACTTTCGCCCGCATCTTTGGCGCGGCCACGCCCCGGTTGCTGATCCGGCCGCGGGCAATCCCGACTACCACCTGACCACGGATCTGGCAGATCAGGCCATTCGTTGGATCCGCAACCAGCGCGCGGTTCGCCCCGGGCAACCGTTCCTGATGTACTGGTCCACGGGCGCAGTCCACGCACCGCACCATGCGCCCCGAGCGTACATTGACCGCTACCGTGGTCAATTCGATCAAGGCTGGCATGTGGCGCGCGAACGCATTCTGGCACGCCAGAAGCGCTTGGGAGTGGTGCCTGCCAGCACACAGTTGCCGCCGTGGCCGGCGGAACTTCCCCGATGGGACAGCTTGGCTCCGGACGAGCGCCGCATGGCTGCGCGCGCCATGGAGGCCTTCGCCGGCATGCTGGAGCATGCGGACGTTCAATTCGGACGCATAGTCGAGGCGTTGCGCAGCTCGGGCGCACTTGAAAACACCATCGTCATCGTGCTGTCGGACAATGGAGCCAGCGCTGAAGGCGGCCTCGCGGGGTCATTCAACGAACTGCTCATGGGCCAAGTGGGATGGCAGGAAAACCTCGCTCACTTCGAGCGGTGGGGTGGCCCCGAAACCTATCCGCACTATCCAGTGGGTTGGGCCGCTGCCGGCAACACGCCCTTTCGTTACTACAAGCAGAGTGCGTTCGAAGGTGGCAATCGGGTGCCCATGATCATCAGTTGGCCACGGGGCATTGAGTCGGCAGGCGGGTTGCGTTCCCGGTACCATCACGTCAGCGACATCGTGCCCACGATCCTCGAGCTCACCGGCATCAAGCCACCTCGAGAGGTTGCCGGCGTGGCGCAGCGGCCCATGGACGGCGTGAGCATCGCCTATGCGCTCGCGGATGCCGAGGCGCCGGGGCGCAAGCGCATTCAGTACTACGAGCTGTGGGGCAATCATGGCATTTGGGCAGACGGCTGGAAGGCCAACGTGCAACTGCGGCCCATACCATGGGATGTGTACAGCCGCTTGTCGGTCGAGGAGGCGCCTTGGGAGCTGTATCACGTTGCCGCGGACATCAACGAACAGATCAACCTAGCGTCCCAGCGGCCTGAAAAGCTCGCCGAGATGCAACGCTTGTTCGATGTCGAAGCACGGCGCAACAACGTGTATCCGCTGGCCCCCGACTTTCAGGCCGAGGCTCGAACGCGCCTTCTGGCCACTCTCGGCGCACGGGATGGTGTGTTCGCCTACCAGCCGCCAGTCACCCGGGTACCCATGCCTCTGGCGCCGCCGCTCAATCAGTTTCCGTTTCGTCTCACCGCCCGCATCGATGACGGGGGCGCCATTCAAGATGGCGTGATCATGGCAATGGGAGGTCAGGACGGCGGTTTTGCGCTGCTTGTGCGGAACCATCGGCCAGTGTTCGGGCACAATCGGCAGGGGCGCGAAGTCCGCTACGCACGCGGCAACGACCCGCTTCCGAGCGGGCCGCTCGAGATTTCGGTTGACGTGGATTGGCTGCCGCAGGCCCCTGGCGCTGCCGTAGCAACGCTGTCGGTGGCCGGCGAAGCGGTAGCCACGGTTGATCTCGTGGGGGTGAACGCAGCGTTGCCTGGGCACGAATCGCTGGGGGTCGGAGCCGACGAAGGCAGTGCGGTCGTCCCGGGCAGCGGTCGTTTTCGGCCCCTGCCGCAGGGCGTTATCCAGGAAGTTCGATTTGAGCTGGATGTTGACCGCTAATATGAGTTTTGCATCACAACAAGCAGGAGAACCACCATGAACGTCATTCCCATTCGCCAGGAAGG
>CAZRBP010000014.1:0-40536 GCA_964598305.1 uncultured Pseudomonadales bacterium
TGACCGCCGACTCCACCGCCTCGGAGCCGCCGGACGTGATATGCATGCGGCTGATTCCTTCGGGCAGCCAATCCCGCTCCAGGGCCTCGACCATGGCCTGGCGCCCCGGCGTGATCCAGGGCGGCACCACGTAGGTGGTCTCGGCGGTGGCCTTGGCCAAGGCATCAACCACCCGCTGGCGGCCATGACCCACGTTGGCGACCACCGCGCCGCCGGCCGCGTCAAGCAGCGCTTGGCCCGTATGGGTGAACAAGTGGGCACCCTCGGCCTTGACGATATTCAACGCGGCGTCCTGGGAGAAGGGCCAATTCTGCTTGCTCATGTGCAACCCAATTTACCGGTTGGCGAGGCCGGGCACTGTAATCGCTTTAGCCAGGAAAACTCAAAGGCTTTGAGCGGGCTGCGGCGGGGGTCAGCCTTCGCCGGAAGGCCGCAGCGGGCCGCGCAGTTCCTTGATGCCGGCCCGGCGCCGCTTTGCGTCCCGGCGCCGTGCCTTGGCGCCCGCGCTGGGCGCCGTGGGAATGCGGCGTTTAGGCACCCGCTGGGCCTGTTCGATCAACGCGCCGAGGCGTTCGAGGGCAGCCTCCCGATTGCGCTGCTGGGTGCGGTGGGTGTCGGCAAAGATGACGATGTCGCCGGCCGCGGTCAGGCGGCTGGCCGCCAGCCGCTTCAGCCGTTCACGGACCCTAGGGTCGATGCCCGCCTCGTCCAAATTCAAACGACACTCCACCGCCGTCGAAACCTTGTTGACGTTCTGTCCGCCTGGGCCTCGTGAGCGCACGAACTTCCACGTGAGAGCGGATGGGGAAACGTCGATGCCGCCGATGTTCATGCTGGCCGTGACTTCAATTTCATCGCGCCGCATCACCTACAAGGAACTGATAGCATAGCCCTCACGGCGAGGGAGACGTTGGCCGTCGCTTATCGTGGACCCGGGCGCTCAAGGAGTGCGGCCCCCGGCAGGGAATCGGGGGTGAGACCCGAAAGCCCTACCGGGGGCATCAAGCGCGAACTAACGACTCGCAACGCCATTATGGTGCAGCTTGACGCACGGATTCAACCCGTCGGCTGGCCACCGCTCCGGGATTGGCCACAACGCCAAAAAGCAAACCCAAACGGAGAGACCGATCATGTCCACTTCCCTTTATGACGCCACTGTTGGCCCGTTCCGGCAGATTCTCGGTGCCACCGCCAACGTGCTTGAAAAGGGCCGCGCCCACTGCGAAGCGAGCGGCATCGCGCTCGACGATGTGGTGCAGATGCGGCTGATCGACGACATGGCGCCGTTCCAGTTCCAAATCGTTTCCACGGCGCACCACTCGCTCGGAGCGCTCAAGGGCGTGGAAGCCGGTGTCTTCACGCCACCGAGCCCAGCCGGAGAGGATTATGCGGACCTGCAGAACCTCATCGCCCAAGCGCTCGAAGGGCTTGACGACTTCACGCCGGAGCGGGTGAACGCCTTTGAAGGCAAGCCGCTTGAATTCCGGCTCGGCAGCAACGCGATCCCCTTTCAAGGCGAGAAGTTCCTGCTGGGGTTCTCCCTGCCGAATTTCATGTTCCACGCCACCACCGCCTACGACATGCTGCGCATCAAGGGCGCGCCCCTCGGCAAGCGGGATTTCCTGAACCTGTTCTAGAAGCCTGCGCCCCTTGAGCCTGCGCGACCTGACGGTCGCGTTTGAGTTTCGCTGACGCGAAACTCCGTCCCCGGCCGAGCGAACTTGCCGCGTTGACAAGATGGATACTTGAGCCTGGACCGCCAAAGATTTAGCCTCACAGGCCAAGCACCCGCGATCGGCGGAACTGAGGAGGACAGCAATGGACGTGCGCGCAGCCGTGGCATTCGAAGCGGGCCAGCCGCTGAAAATGGAGACCGTGCAACTCGAAGGGCCGCAGGCCGGCGAAGTGCTCGTGGAGATCAAGGCCACCGGGCTTTGCCACACCGACGCCTACACGCTCTCCGGCGCCGACCCGGAGGGCTTGTTTCCCGCCATCATGGGACACGAGGGCGCCGGCGTGGTGGTCGAGGTTGGGGCGGACGTGCACTCGGTGGCGCCCGGCGATCACGTCATTCCGCTCTACACGCCGGAATGCCGCCAGTGCAAGTTCTGCCTGTCCGGTAAAACCAACCTCTGCGGCGCGATTCGCGAGACCCAGGGACGGGGCGTGATGCCGGACGGCAGCAGCCGCTTCTCCCTAGGCGGCAAAACCATTTACCACTACATGGGCACCTCCACCTTCGCCAACTACACGGTGCTGCCGGAAATCGCCGTGGCCAAGATCCGCGAGGACGCCCCCTTTGAGAAGGTCTGCTACATCGGCTGCGGGGTCACCACCGGCCTCGGCGCGGTGATGAACACGGCCAAGGTGGAGCCGGGCGCCAACGTGGCCGTGTTCGGCTTGGGCGGCATCGGCCTGAACGTCATCCAGGGCGCGCGCATCGCCGGGGCCGACCGCATCATCGGCGTGGACTTGAATCCCGCCAAGCGCGATTTGGCGGAGAAGTTCGGCATGACCGACTTCGTCAACCCCAGGGATGTGGAGGATCCGGTGGCGGCCATCATCGACCTCACCGATGGCGGCGTGGACTACTCCTTCGAGTGCATCGGCAATGTCGAAGTGATGCGCCAAGCCCTGGAGTGCTGCCACAAGGGCTGGGGCGAGAGCATCATCATCGGCGTGGCCGGCGCCGGGCAGGAAATCAGCACCCGGCCATTCCAATTGGTCACCGGCCGGGTTTGGCGGGGCACCGCCTTCGGCGGCGCCAAGGGCCGCACCGAAGTGCCGCGCATCGTCGATTGGTACATGGACGGCAAGATCAACATCGACGACCTCATCACCCACGAACTGGCTTTGACGGACATCAACGAGGGCTTCGACCTGATGCACAAGGGCGAGAGCATCCGCTCGGTGGTGGTTTACTGAGGGGGCGCGGACATGAACCAAACCGATTGGCTGGCCCAAGTCAGCGAGGACATCATCGACCCGGAACGCCCGATCTGCGATCCGCACCACCATCTCTGGGACCATCCGGACAGCCGCTACCTGCTCGATGAGCTCATCGCCGACACCGGCAGCGGCCACAACATCGTCAGCACGGTGTTCGTGGAATGCGCCAGCATGTACCGGGCTGACGGCCCAGAGGCGCTGCGACCGGTGGGCGAAACCGAGTTCGTCAACGGCGTGGCGGCGATGTCGGCGTCCGGTGGCTACGGGGCCATGCGCGCCTGCTTAGGCATCGTCAGCTACGCGGACCTGACCCTGGGCGCCGCCGCGGGCGAGGTGTTGGACGCTCACCTCGCCGCCAGCCCGCGATTTCGCGGCATTCGCCATGCGGCAGGCTGGGATGCCAGCGACGCCGTGCGCAACTCGCACACCAATCCCCGCGAGCATCTGCTGGCTGACCCCGCCTTCCGCGAAGGGTTCGCCGAACTTGGCCAGCGCGGCCTGTCCTTCGACGCCTGGCTGTACCACCATCAGATACCGGAACTGACCGAACTGGCTCGCGCCTTCCCCGGCACCACCATCATCTTCGACCATTTCGGCGGCCCCTTGGGCATCGGCCCCTATGCCGGCCAGCGGGAGGCGATCTTCGCGCAATGGCGCGAGGACGTGGCGGAACTCGCCCGCTGCGAGAACGTGTACGCCAAGCTCGGCGGCTTGGTCATGCCCATCAACGGCTTCGACTTCCACAAACAGGAGCGGCCCGCCACGTCGGATGAACTGGTCGCCGCCACCGACCGCTACTACCGCCACGCCATCGACTGCTTCGGAGTCCAGCGCTGCATGTTCGAGAGCAATTTCCCGGTGGACAAGGCCAGTTGCTCCTATGCCGTGCTGTGGAACGCCTTCAAGAAGCTGGTGGCCGACGCTTCCGAGACAGAGAAGGCCTGGCTTTTCCACGACGCCGCCGCTACTGCGTACCGACTGGACTAGTGCAACACCCGTGAGCTTGAAGGTCATCGGCGCCGGCTTCGGGCGCACCGGAACGCTCTCCCTCAAGCTAGCGCTGGAGCAGCTCGGCTTCGACCCCTGCTACCACATGCTGGAGATGGGCAAGCACCCGGAGCACGTCGCGGACTGGCGCCGGGCCGCAGCCGGCCAGCCCGTGGATTGGCCCAAGTTGTTCGAGAACCACCAAGCCACCGTGGACTGGCCCTCCTGCAACTACTGGGAGGCGCAGTTGGCGGCTTTCCCGGACGCCAAGGTGATCCTCTCCGAACGGGATCCCGAGGCTTGGTACGCCAGCATCATGAACACCATCTACCCCAGTTCGGCCAAGGCCCGGGCGAAGGCCCGCAACGAATCCGATGCCGCCGCCCTCGAACGCCTCGCGATGGTCTATGAAGTGATCTGGGACGGCGTATTCGATGGCCGCATGGACGACAAGGCGCACGTGATCGATTGCTACCTCGCCCACAATGAGCGGGTGAAGCGGCTCCTGCCAAGCACCCAGCTCCTAACATTCAACCCCGCCGACGGCTGGCCGCCGCTGTGTGAGTTTCTCCGCTGCCCGCAACCGGATGCGCCCTTTCCAAGGGTCAACAGCACCGCCGAGTTCAAGGCTCGCGTAAGCGGAGGCGACAAAGGCCGGTAAATCTCACTCACCGCACCCCCTAGTCCGCGTTATCATCGCGTGCAAATCAACTTGATGACCCGGAGGCAGACGATGTCACAGTTCTCAGCAAAAGCAACTGGAAAGCGATTCATGGAGGAGCTCGATCCGGTTGAGTTCATCGGCGTGATCGAGGAGGGCGGGCGCAAGTTCAACGAGGAGTGCGACCGGCTCGGCATCTCCCGGGTGATCGAACTCGACGGGCAAGTGGTGCTCTACCACCCCGATGGGTCGCACACTCCCATCCCCGACCCTGACGACCGTGAGGCGGTGATGGCGTTGTTCAGCCAGCACAAGGTATCCTTGGATGGCGTTCGATACCATTGACCGGCCGCGATTCACCCTCTTCGCGGGGCCAAATGGGTCCGGCAAGTCGACCGCCTACCATCGCTTTCTCGATGCGGGCTACGATGCCGGCGAGTACCTGAACCCGGACGACATCGCCAAAGAACTCGGCGCTACGTCCACAACGGCGGCGGTCATCGACCTGCGGGCCGGGCGGGAGGTGATCCTGCGCAGCCGCGCCCTGATAGAAGCGCGGCGCCCCTTTGTACGCGAAACGACCTTGTCGAGCCGGGAGATCCTGCGCAGCGTGTCCGCTGCGCGAGACGCCGGGTATCGCGTGGTGATGGTGTTCGTCGCCGTCGGCTCAACAAGAGTAACCAAGACCCGAGTGAACGTCCGCGTCGCATCCGGTGGTCACGACATTCCGAAGGAAGCTCAGGAACGGCGCTTCCCGCGTTCGTTCGACAATGCGCCAAAGGTGGCGCAGATTGCCGATGCCGCGTACTTCCTAGACAACTCCGGAATGCAGCATCAACTGGCGGCTACCACGCAGCGGGGAACGGTCACCTTTTTCGAGCCGCAACGGGCTAATTGGGCCGAGCGGGCAACTGCAGGGTTGCCGAGGGCGGCATCACTGCTTTCCCGCGCTGAGGCCTTGGTGCAACTGCGAGAGGCGGAGCAATTGGGCCGGTCGCTTCAAGTGCGGGAAAAGCGAACCGCCTATTCCGCCTGAAGCGAAGTTTGCTGATCGAGAATTGGCGGCCGGGCCTTACCGTGGCCGGTGGCTTGCTCGAATAGGTGCGCCGCCTTGAGCACTTTGAGGTCTTGGCCTGGAGCGGCGACGATTTGCAGGCCCACTGGCAGCCCGGCCGGCGTAAATCCGCCGGGCACCGAGATGGCGGGTGCGGAGAGGACGGTGATGGCGCAGCAGACCGCCATCCAGTCGATGTAGGTGGCCATGGGCTGGCCGTTGATCTCGCGCACCCATTCGTCGCCGATTGGGAAGGGCGCCACCTGGGCGGCGGGGCACAGCAGGACGTCATAGCGCTCGAAGAACAGCGCCGCACGGCGATAGATTTGGGTGCGCTCGAGCTCCGCATCGATCAGCTCATCGGCGGTGAGGCCAAGACCCTTTTCAATGTTCCACACCGCCGTGTCCTTGGCATGTCGGCGCCAGTCCGGCACCTGCTGGTCAAGCTGCCTGCCCAAGGCGGCCAACGTCGCCGCCCGTTGCGTTTGAAACACCGCCATCGCCCCATCGAGATTCGGGCTAGCGTTCTCCACATCGGCGCCAATATCCGCAAAGACAGCGGCGGCGGTGCTGATTCGCTCACGCACCTCGGCCTGCACCGGCAAACCGCCTAAATCCGGGCTGAACGCGATGCGCAAGGTTCTCGGGTCGCACTCCAAGGCGCCGCTGAATCCTGGGTCCGGCTCCATCCGGGACAGCGGATCGGTGGCGCAGTACCCCGACTGCACCGACAGCAGCAGGGCTGCGTCGCCGACGTTTCGGGCCATGGGGCCGAGTGTGCTCAGTCGCGCCAACCAGCCGAAGGCGCGTTGGTTCGGCACCCGCCCGATGGAAGGACGAAAGCCGACCACGTTGCAGTACGCGGCCGGATTGCGCAGCGAGCCGCCCATGTCGCTGCCGTCGGCGATGGCCAGCATGCCTGTGGCCAAGGCCGCCGCCGCACCGCCGCTGCTGCCGCCCGCGGTCCTTTCCAAATCGTAGGGATTGCGGGTGGCGCCGAAGAGCGCGTTGAAGGTGTTGGAGCCGAGGCCGAATTCGGGTGCGTTGGTCTTGCCGATGATGATGGCCCCGGCTTGGCGCATGCGGGCAGCGACTTCACCATCGGCCTTGGCCACCGCCTCTGCGAAAGGCCGGAAGCCGAAGGTGGTGGGAAAGCCCTGGGCGTCCTCCAAGTCCTTCACGGCCAGAGGCAGGCCCGCCAACGCACCTAAGGCTTCGCCCCTTGCGCGGGTTTGGTCCTGCTCGTGCGCCGCCGCCAGAGCTTCATCTCGAGGCAGCAGGTTGACGATGGCATTGACTTTCGGATTGAGCCGTTCGACTTGATCGTAGACCGCCGCCATCAACTCGGCTGCGGACAGCTTGCCCCTGCGGATGGCGCCTGTTAGTTGACGGGCGCTCTGCCAGACGAGGCCGGTCACGACCGATCGGCGTCTGGCGGCTCCTCCGCCGGGGGCGGCGGGTTGCGGGGCGCTGCGCCGTCCAGGGCTTGGCGCATGATGTTGAGCGGATTCAGTTCGCTCAGTTGCCGCATGCGGGAGCGGAACTGATCCTGATGCTCCAGCAGGGTCAGCATGGATTGCTCAATGTAGCGGGAAGCGACGCTGCCCATCCGGTCGCCATAAAAACGGATAATTTGCTCAAGAGCGCGGTTGGTGAGCACCGGCTCGTGCCCCTCGGCCTCCTGTTCGGACAGTATCTGCATGAGCACCGCGCGGGTGATGTCGCTGCCATCGCGGCTGTCGGTCACGCTGATGCTCTCGCCGTCAACGATCAGTTGGCGCAAGTCGTGCAGGGTGACGTACTTGCTATCGGTGCTGTCGTAGAGCCGCCGGTTCGGGTATTTCTTGAGCCGATGCACCTAACTCATGCCGCTGGCGGAGACGCCGGATTGGGGAAAACGAAGGGCCGCAAGCCGCAGCGCCGGTCGAACTTCGCCCAGCCGTCCAAGCGCTGCGCCAGCCGGTCGGCGACGACGTGCAGCACCATCGGATGCATGGCCATGCCGCTGTGGCTGCCGATCACCTCGATGTTCTCCGTCAGATCCGATTCGCGCTCCATGCAGGCACGCCAACTCACCACGCCATCGGTGCGGCTGTAGAGGGCGCTGACTGGCACCGGCGGGGGCAGCCGGGAATCCTGATGCGCCATCTCGGTGCGCATTTGCTCCACGGTAACGCCGGACATCGATTCGAACAAACGGGCCACCAAGGGGCTGGTGGAGCGATGACTGGTGGCGGCGAAAGGACTGCCCAAGGTGACCACAAAACGCACGGCGTCCGGAAACTCGCGCGCGATTTCACGGGCGTAAACACCGCCTAGGCTCTGGCCAACTATGGAGATCGGTTCGTCGTAGGTTTGGGTCAGCCGGTAGAAGCGCCGCATGAGACTGAGTAGCTGCGCCGGAGCCCCCCGGTTGTCGCCTAGGAGCCAAGGCAGGGTGTTGTAGCCGAGCCGAGTGAGGAAGCGCCGCAGCAACAAGGTGGAGCCGTCGCCGGCGGTGAAGCCCGGCAGCACCAGCACCGGATGCCCATCGCCCTTGCGGGCGTTGGCCGTCAAGGCAGACCAAACCACTGGCAGCGATGCCGCTTCACCAAGCATTCGCGGCAATTCGGCAGCCAGGTACCAGAACGGCGGCGACTGGGTTTGATGGCTTCCCACGTCAAGATTTTCGTACAACGGAGCCCCTCCCTTGTCATCAATCTGTCATCGCGGAGTGTCGCTAATTCCCGCAGCGGGGTCAATCTTTTTGTTGCACTGCAATACTGGGTGTTTCGGGGTTGATTTGTCATATCCAATCCGTATAGTGCCGCCGCTTTCCCCAACCGGCGACCATTGGCCGAACCGGGGTTGGCCTTCTGTTCGAGAAGCTGGCACGGGATTTGCGTTGACAGTGCCGTGCCTTTAGCCACCACCAAGGAGTGGATCATGTACAAGTTGAGCGCCACGGATGCTGGATTCCTGTATGCCGAAACCCCACTGTGCCCCATGCACGTCGCCTCGGTGCAGGTGATGGCGCTGCCCGACGGCGTCAGTGAGGATGAGTTCATCGCCAGCCTGAAGCCGTTCATCGCGGCCCGCAAGCACTTGGTGCCCTATCTGACCAACCGATTGCAGGCCACGCCCTTTGACCTTGACCACCCGCTCTGGGTGCGCGACCCCGAATTCGACATCGAACGGCACATCTACCGGGTTGACGTACCCGCCCCCGGAGGCCAAGCGGAACTCGAGCGCACCATCGCCGAGCTCCATGCAACCCCCATGGACCGCAGCCGCCCGCTGTGGGAGATCGCGGTGCTCTGCGGCCTGGCGGACGGCGATGGCTCCAGGAACCGGCGGGTGGCGTACTACAACCGGGTGCATCACGCCTGCCTCGACGGCATGGCCGGTCAAGCGGCGACCATGACGTTGATGGACACCGAACCCGAACCGCGGCACATTCCGACGCCGCCGGTCGAATTCACGGAACGGCCAGCGCGCCACGACGTCCTGTCGTTGATGCTGGACGCCTGGCGGAACTTCGCCGTCGCCCAAGTCGATCAATTCGCCGGCTGGCCCAAGCGGCTCGACGCCAGCGCCCGCCTCTGGCAGCGCACCCTGGATTCCAGCGAGGGTCTGGGCACCCCGCAGGCGCCGACACCAAGGACCCACTTCAATCGACCGATAGGCGCGGCTCGAACGTTCGCAGTCGGCGAACTGCCGGTGGCGGACATCAAGGCTGTTGGCCGGGCCCTGAACGCCACGCTGAACGATGTCTTTCTGGCCGTCTGCGGCGGCGGCCTGCGCCGCTACTTCGAAGCCAAGGGCGAACTGCCCGAAGCCTCGCTCATCGCCGGCTGCCCCGTCTCGCTGCGCCAGCCCGGCGATACTTCGCTGAACAACCAAGTCACGATGATGCAGGTGGCGCTCGGCACCGACATCGCCGAAGCCAAGGCGCGCGTGGCGGCCGTGGCCGCCTGGGCACGGGCAGCCAAGGCAACCACCGCCGACGCAGCGCCACTCCTCTCCGGCGAGGTGGCCCTGCCGGGCCTGCCCGCCGCGTTGCGCAACGCGGCGCTCTGGGCGGAACGGACCCGCGGCGGCGATGGCCCGCAGTCGATCAATGTGGTCATATCCAACGTCCCTGGTCCGCGCCAGACGCTCTACTCCAACGGCGCCCGGATGCTCACCCACTATCCGGTGTCCATTCCGGCCCACGGCACGGGCGTCAATCTGACAGTGCAGAGCTACGACGGAATCCTGTACTTAGGCATCACGGCCTGCGCCAATGCACTGCCCGACGCCGACCGCCTGCGTGATGAGATGCTCGCCGAGTTCATCGACCTCACGGCTGCGGTCCTGCCCGCCAACGTGCATGCGCTTTCGGTGGCACCACCGGCACCTGTTGAAACGCTGCCCCGGGTGGCTTGACCCGAAGCTCGCCCAAGCCGGGAAAAGTCGCAGGTAAAAAAAGTTGAAAAAAATGTTGCAACGCACAATTGTGTGGTGCACAATACGATCATTGTGCGTTGCAGCATTTAGAGCGCATGAACTGGGGCACGATGTGCGACGCCAACATCAGGACCAAAACTGACAGGAGACACTGCTAATGAACACATTGGAAAAGCAAGCGGCTTTCGGCCGCGAGTGGTTTGAACTCAACACGGGCACCTTGCGCCGCCTGGCCGAACTGCAGACCGAAGGGGTGCAGAAGGTCTTCGAAACGAACCGGTCGTTCGCCGAGAAGTTGCCCGAGGTCAAGGACATCACTTCCTTCATGGAGCTCCAGCGCGAGTACGGCGAGACCATGTGGAATGGATTCACGGAAGGCATGAAGGCGAACGGCGTAGTGCTCAAGGAAGCCGTCGAGAGCGCCAGCGAGTTGCTGCGCGGCGCCTTTGCCACCGAGGAACCGAAGGCGCCGGAAACCCCCAAGAAGAGCGCCAAGCCTGCAGCGGCCAAGGCCGCTGCCTGATTGCCAATCCCCCCTCATCTCCTCCTCACTTAGGGATTTGGCACCGCTCCAGGGCGGCGCGCCTAGCGCGCCGTCCGCGAGCGGATCAATGAGGCCCGCAGTTCCTGTAACGGATTGCGGGCCTTTTTTTCATCTATGATGATGCTAAAAGGCAAGGAGTCGCCATGGCCACATACATCATGCTCAGCACGCTGACCGACGAGGGCCGCAAGACCTTGAAGGAGCGCCCGGAACGCCTCCAGGCGGTCAACAAGGAAGTGGAGTCCATGGGCGCTCGGGTGACCTCCCAGTACGCTGTGCTCGGCGGCTACGACTTCGTCAACGTCATCGAAGCGCCGTCCAACGAGGTCATGGCGCGCATCGCCATGGAACTCGGCTCCCGGGGCACCATCAAGGTGACCACCCTGCCGGGGATGCCCATCGATCAGTTCGTTGAAATGATGCAGGGCGCGCCGCCCAGCGGAGGCTCCAGCGGGAAGTAGCCGCCAAGGAAGCGGGCGCAATGAGCCACTACGTCCTGTTGATGAAGTACCACTCCGAGGGCCTGCGGGCAACCAAGCAGGACCCGGATTTCCTGACCGGCGTCCACAACGCCATCGAACGCTGGGAGGCCAAGGTGCTCAGCAGCTTCCATTTGCTCGGCGAATGGGACCAATGCACCATCATCGACGCCCCGGACAACTTCAAGGCCTACCGGGCCACCCTCGCCCAGGAGTTGAGCACCACGGCCAACACCCAGATCATGCCAGCCATCGACCTGCCGCTGTTCCAGCGCCTGATCTCCCAGACCACGGAGACCGAGGGGCCGTTCAAGTGGCAGACGCGCCGGTGGGCGCGGCTGGCGCGGATGCTGATGTACGACTACGCCTATGGCCGCTGGGCGCGACGCTACTTCACCGAGCACATCGTGACCGGCAAGGACAAATTCAAGCGGATCGCCGGCCCCTGCATTGTGGTCGCCAACCACGCCAGCCACTTCGACCAATACTGCCTGATGAAGGCCTTGCCGTGGCGCATCCGCACCAACCTCTTTTTCGGCGCCGCTGCCGACCGCTGGTTTCTCAAGGGCCGCAAGGAAATCACCCTCCGGCCTTGGTATCAGTCACTGGTCATGGGCCTCTACCCCATCCAACGGGGCGGCGGCTCACGCACTCTGGACTACCCCAAGTGGCTGCTCGATCAAGGCGCCAATCTGATGCTGTTCCCGGAAGGTACCCGGTCCCGAGGGCGGCACCTGTCCCGATTCAAGCACGGCGTCTCCCTGCTGGCTTTGGAGAAAGGCGTACCGGTGGTCCCCGTGTACATGGCGGGGCTCAAGAAAATCCGACCGCCTGGCGTGCGTGAAGCCACCCCGGGGCCGGTGGCCGCCCATGTGCTCGACCCCATTTGCTTCGAACCCGACACTTCAGTGCCCGACGCCACCAACCGCATCTTTCACGCCATGCAAGCCGTTCACGAGCGGGTGCTGGCCCACGGCGATGCCGCCGCCCATCCAGATTGGGTTCCTTAAAGGACGCCGTCTAGCCAATCGACCAGATCGTCTAGCACTTGGCGGCGGTTGGTCTCGTTGAACAGCTCGTGGCGGCCGTCCTCATACAGCGCGCGGCTGACCCTGAGTACTCCCTGCTCGTAGCGCCGGAACAGCCGATTGAGGTTTTTCATCTCGTTGTGAACCGGATCCGCCGTGCCCGAAATGACATGAATGGGCAGGCTGCTGGGTACGCCCGCGATGCGAATCGGCGACGACGCCTCCTTGGCGCCGCGGAACAACGCCAGCAGGCTTCCCGTCCGCAGCACCGCGCCGCAAAACGGATCGTCCACGTACTTTTGCACTTCAGCGGCATCCCGTGAGAGCCACTCAAAGCCGCTCGCGTCCTCCGAGTCGAACGCCTTGTTAGCCTGTCCGAACAGCAAGCTAGCCATCAAGGCGCTGTCACCGTCAGGGCCAAGGCGCCAAGTTTCGATGCGGGCGATGAGCCGGGGCAGAATCGATGCGAGGAAGCTGCTGAAGCCCGGCGAGCCGGACAGCACCGCCGCACTAAGCGTGGCGCCGTGGCGGCAAAGGTATTGTTGAGCGAGCATCGCACCCATGCTGTGGCCGAGCAGGACGCGCTTCAAGCGAGGGTGCTCCTCAGCAATGCGTTCGTTCAAGCGGCGGGCGTCGGCAATCACGGCCTCCCAACCACCGGCACCCAGGTCGCCGAGCCGGTCCGGGTCGGTGCGCCCATGGCCCCGATGGTCGTTGCCGTAAACCACATAGCCCGCTTCATTGAGCCACTCCGCCACTCGCTGGTAGCGGGCAATGTGCTCGCCCATGCCGTGGGCAATCTGCACCGCGGCCTTGGGCGCCGCCGCCGGCGTCCAGCGGCAAAGGTGGATGGCCTTGCCGTCGTCCCCCTGGAAGTCGATCGTCTCCACGCTCAAGGCAGCCTCCCCCGTTCAAGCAGTATTCCGATGGCATGGGCGACGCCGCCTTCGTCATGCGGTGCGCTGACGTAGGTGGCGGCCGCCTTGACCTCAGCGCTGGCTTGGCCCATAGCCACCGCAGCGCCGGCCGCGGCAAATAGCGCCAGGTCGTTTTCCGCGTCGCCGAAGGCCACCGCGGCCGACGGAGGGACGCCGAGATGGGCGCAGGCGGCCTGCAAGGCGGCACCCTTGGTTGCGTTCTTGGCAGTGATGGTCAAGATGATCTTTCCAGAAGGACCGATGGAGTCGAAAACATTGACCCGGTCCCGGAACCGTTCCTTGAGTTCGCTCTTGATGCGGGCGCCGATGCGGCTGCCTTGGATTGCGGCGATGCGCGGCGGGTCCGCCTCGTTCAGTTCAAGCTGCGGCGTCCAGCGCATGGGATCAGCCATGAGAGCCGAATCCGGTTCCCCATCGAGCTTTATCCAGACCCGCTCACCAACCGTCACGGTGGCAATGCACCGCTCCTCGTTGCACAGCGCGTAGAGCGCTTGAGCAAAGTCGATCGGCAGGCGCTCATCAAAGATATCGGCCTCCGCGGCGGGATCGTGCACCTGAGCGCCCGAACAGGCGATCACCGGATCTTCGACGCCCGCCTCGCCGGCAATGGCCAACGCTGCCTCCTTCCAGCGGGCGGTAGCGATGATGATCCGATAGCCGGCGTCCCGTGCGGCCCGCAACGCATCCCGGTTGGCCGGCGGTAAGTGCTCGCCGACCAGCAAGGTGCCGTCGAGGTCGAAGGCGAGCACTCGGTAGGGTGACTGGGTGGGCATGGGCAGGGCATTTTAGGGCACACCGCCCGTCAATCAACAGCGCTTCGCACTGATGGAAGATGCGTAAGCGACCGAAACTCCATACGCGCCCGTCAGGGTGCGCATTCCGCCACCACGCCAGCAAACAGGGCGAAGCCCACCCAAGTGTTGTTGAGAAAAGCCCTGAAGCACCGGTCGCGGTCGCGTTCCCGAATCAAGATCTGTTGATGGACGAACAGGGCGACGATGGCCGCCAGCCCAGCGCCGTAGGCGGCGCCGAATCCAGAGCGCCAGCCCAGCAGCGCGAAACCGAACCAAGCGCCCGCCTGCAAAACGCCTACCATCAACCGATCCGCAGCCCCGAACAGGATGGCGGTGCTCTTGATGCCCGCCTTGAGATCGTCCTCTCGGTCCACCATGGCATACAAGGTGTCGTAGGCCACAATCCATAGGAGGCTGGCCACGAAGAACAGCCAGCCAGTGGCCGGCACACCGCCGCTGACCGCCGCGAAGGCCATGACGATGCCCCAACTGAAGGCGGCCCCCAGAACCACCTGGGGCAGGTGCGTCCAGCGTTTCGTGAAGGGATAGAGCACGCTGATGGCCAGTCCCGCCAGTGCCAGCCAACGGGCGGCGGCGTTCAACCAAGCCAACAGCGCCAAGGCAGCGAGGCATAGGCCCGCAAACAGCCCCAAGGCGCCGCGCACGCTGATCGCACCCGTGGCGAGGGGCCGGGTGCGGGTGCGCGCCACCAGCGGGTCAAAACGGCGGTCGGCCAAATCATTGATGACGCAGCCAGCGGCGCGCATGATGAACACGCCAAGGGTGAAGACGGCGATAAGAGCGGCCGGCGGCACGCCTTCGGCGGCCACCCACAGCGCAGCCAAGGTGGGCCAGAGCAGGAGCAGGCTGCCCACCGGCCGGTCGAAGCGCATGAGGGCCAGCCAAGGGCGCCAGCTGGAAAGATCGACAATCACCTTGGAAGCCTATCGCGCCGATTGATTTTTGGCGAGTGCGCGAGTAGGTTAGCCAACCTTTCCCCTAATGATGGCGCCCCCGGCTGGCGAGGCGCCCAAGCCCATGCAAGGAGGCGGGCGGCGGATGAAGAAGTGGCAGTGCATCGTTTGCGGATGGATCTACGACGAAGCCGAGGGCTGCGAAGAGGAGGACATTGCCCCAGGCACGAAGTGGGAGGATGTCCCGGACGACTTTGTGTGTCCCGAGTGCGGCGTCAGCAAGGAAGACTTCGAAATGATCGAGGTGGGGTAGTCCAGTGAATTTGACGCTTCGCATCCTCATCGGGATGGGCGCCGGGCTGCTGATCGGCGTCACCGTGCAGCAATTGGGGCTCGACCCCTCCGGCTGGGTGCGGGGCTTCCTAGTCGATGGCGTACTCGATGCCGGCGGTCAGATCTTCATTGCCAGCCTCAAGCTCATGGTGGTGCCGCTGGTGTTCGTCTCCCTGGTCTGCGGTGCTGCCCGGTTGGGCGCCAGCGCCAGCATGGGGCGCTTGGGCGGCAAAACCCTCGGCATGTACCTGCTCACCACCGCCCTGGCAGTGACCTTGGCCCTGACCACCGCCTTGATCGTGCAGCCGGGCATCGGCGCGGATGCGCCACCCGCCGACATCGACTACCAGCCGAGGCCCACACCCAGCGTCAAGGAAACGTTGATCAACATCTTCCCCACCAATCCGGTGGCGGCGATGGCCGAAGGCCGCATGCTGCAGGTGATCGTCTTCGCACTGCTGTTGGGCATCGCCTTGGCGAAAAGCGGCGAGTCCGGCCAACGCATCCGAGGCGTCTTCGACGACGTCAACGAAGCCCTGATGAAGCTGATCACGCTGTTGATTCAGTTGGCGCCCTATGGCGTGTTCTGCCTGATGACGACGCTGTTCGCGGCAGTCGGCTGGCGCGAGATTTTTAAGCTTCTAGGCTACTTCCTCACCGTCGCAGCGACCCTGGCCCTGCACTTGGCACTGATTTATCCTGCCTTGTTGATGCTTATCGGACGGGTCAAGCCGACCACCTTCTTCGCCAAAATGCGTGAACCCATGCTGGTCGGCTTCAGCACCTCGTCGAGCGGCGCCACCCTGCCGGTGACGCTGCGCACCGTGGAGCACCGCGTTGGCGTGCGCAACGAAGTGGCCGCCTTCGCCGTGCCCTTGGGCGCCACCATCAACATGGACGGCACTGCCATCATGCAAGGGGTGGCCACCGTGTTCATCGCCCAGTTCTACGGCATTGACCTAGGTCTGGCGGACTTCCTGATGGTCATTCTGACCGCCACCCTCGCCTCGGTCGGCACCGCCGCCGTGCCGGGCGTTGGCCTGATCACCCTGACCATGGTGCTGACCCAGGTGGGCCTGCCGGTGGAGGGCATCATGCTCATCATTGGCGTGGACCGGCTGCTCGACATGATGCGCACCGCAGTCAACATCGCCGGCGACGGCATGGTGGCGACGACGGTGGCGCGCAGCGAAGGCCAACTCGACCTGGCAGTGTTCCAAGATCCGCAAGCGGGCACCAACGCCGGGTAAGCCTCCTGAAAGACGACGGTTGGATTGGACGGGAGCGGCGGCATGGGCTAAGTTGCATCCTAGCCGCACATCCACCTAACCCAGAGCTGGAACTCCAATGCTAAAGGGAAGCGACCTAAAGAAGGCTGGGCTCAAAGTCACCTTGCCGCGCCTGAAGGTGCTCGAGGTCTTGGAACGGGCCGAGCCCCACCACATGAGTGCCGAGGACGTTTACCGGCATCTGATCGAACAGGACGAATCCGTGGGCCTCGCCACCGTGTACCGGGTGCTTACCCAATTTGAATCGGCCGGCATTGTCGAGCGCCACAACTTCGACGACGGCCACGCCGTTTACGAACTGGCCAGCGAAGAGCACCACGACCACATGGTCGATGTCGATTCCGGCCAAGTCCTGGAGTTCGTCAACGACCGCATTGAAGCCCTGCAGCACGAGATCGTTGCGGAAAAGGGCTTCGAGCTGATTGACCACGAACTCGTCCTCTATGTGCGTCGCAAGGACAAAGCCTGAATTTCCGCCCAGCCGACCTCCTTTCACCGCATCCAAGCATCACACCCTCATGCTGATCGTTCTGTACTTCTTTTGGCGCGTGTGTCTGCTGCGCCACGATCCCGAAATCGTGCCCAAGCACCCCTACTTCCTGTTTCTGGTGCTGATAGCCAATCTGGTGTGCAGCATCACGCTGTCCACGATCATTTCCGGAGAGCCGGCCCTGCGCATCGCCACTGGGGTTCTGGTCTCAGTCGCCACCTTGGCCTCCTTGGTCTATCTCATCTGCAGCCTGCGTGGCGCCGGCGACCGCTTCGTCTGGACCCTGTCGGTTCTGCTTGGCTGCGACATGGTCCTGACCGCGATCTTTGCCGTGATTGTGCCGCTGGCGCAGATGCTCAACGAAATCGCGGTAATCGCCGCCTACGCCACCTTCATGGTTTGGTCGGTCACCGTGTTCGGCTTCATTCTTTCGCGGTCGCTGAAGTCCCACATGGCCATCGGCGTCGGCCTCGCCTTCAGCATGATGCTGATCAGCACAGGACTCGCCAGCTTGGCCAGCGGCGGGTGAGGATTTACTTCCTCGGCATCGGCGGCACGCTGATGGGCAGCTTAGCGCTGCTCGCGAAACAGCAGGGCCATCAGGTGAGCGGCTCCGACCAGCACATCTATCCGCCGATGAGCGACTTGTTGGCCGCAGACGGCATCACCGTCCACGAGGGCTTCGACGCCGCACAACTGCGGCCGAGCCCCGACTTGGTGGTCATCGGCAACGCCGGACTGCCTAGGGGCGTGGATTCCGTGGAGCACATTCTCAACCGCGGGCTGCGCTACGTCTCCGGCGCGGAGTGGCTGGGCACTAACCTGCTGCGAGACCGCTGGGTGTTGGCGGTGTCGGGCACCCACGGCAAAACAACCACCACGAGCATGCTGGCTTGGATCCTGGACTGCGCTGGACTCCAACCCGGCTATCTGATCGGTGGCGCACCCAAGAACTTCGACCGTTCCGCCCGTTTGGGCCGGGCGCCGCACTTTGTGGTCGAGGCGGACGAATACGACACCTCCTATTTCGACCGCCGTTCGAAATTCCTTCACTACCAGCCGCGCACCCTCATCATCAACAACTTGGAGCACGATCACGCTGACATCTTCAAGGATTTGGACGCCGTCAAGGCGCAGTTCCATCAATTGCTTCGCACCGTGCCGGGGGAGGGTCTGGTCATCGCGCCGAGCGATGACGGCAACATCAACGACCTGCTCCGTGCCGGCTGTTGGACGCCGGTGGCCCGGGTCGGCGCAACAGGGCCAAACCGAGCGCTGGCGATGGACAATGGCGAGCGCTGGACGGCGATCAACGCCAACGCCGACAACAGCGCCTTCGACGTGGCCTTGAACGACCGAACCCTCGGCCGAGTCTCGTGGCCAATGCTCGGCCTACACAACACCCAAAACGCCTTGGGCGCCATCGCCGCAGCCCGCCACGCCGGGGTGGCTCCGGAGTTGGCCATCGAAGCCCTGGCCGACTTCTCCGGGGTCAAGCGCCGCCTTGAAGTGATCGCCGAAGTGGGCAAAACGACCCTGTACGACGACTTCGCCCATCATCCCACCGCCATTCGCAAGACCCTCCAAGGCCTGCGCAGCCGCGTTGGCGGCGAGGAAATCCTGGCCATCATTGAACCGCGCACCCACACCATGTCGCTGGGCACCCTGCGCGACGCGCTGGCCAGCTGCTGCGCCGCCGCCGACCAGGCGTTCTGGTTCCGCAGCGCCAACATCGAGTGGGACTTGGCCGCCTTGACGTCAGAGTGCGTCGTGCCAGCCCAGCACTTCGCCGACCTGCCCCACCTCATCAAGCAGGTTTGCGAACTGCCCAAGCAGCGGCGCCATGTCGTCATCATGTCCAATGGCGATTTTGGCAACATCTACGAAAAGCTCCCCGCCGCCCTGCGGGAAAGCTAAACTGACGCAAGGAGAAAGACCATGAAGACTCTACTTGGACTGATCGCCGCGCTGCTCCTCACACCCATGGCCGGTTGGGGGGACGACGCCTGGCACCCATCCAAGTACGGTGCCGATGACACCTTGGGGGCGATCAACAATCTCAGCCCGGAAAAGGTAGTGGCCGCCGCGCGGCTCGTGAAGACCGGCAAGGTTTACCGCCTCGGGGTGATCACCGGAGCGGATTCGCCAGCCTATCCTCCGCGCCAGTACGCCATGACCATCCTGCAGCTCGACGACGGCACCGGCACGCCGCTCGGCATCAACCGCGCCACCGGCAACGACGACCTGATGACGCTGTGGATGGGCATCGGCAGCCAGCTCGATGGCTTGGGACACATGGGCATCGACCACGTTTACTACAACGGCAACCGGGCTCAGGACTTCGTGGTGCCCACTGGCTTGACCAAGCTCGGCGTCCACGAGCTGCCGCCCATCGTCAGCCGAGGCATTCTGCTCGACATGGCCGAACTGGTCGGCCAGAACCCCATGCCGGAAGGCATGGCCTTCAATCGCAAGGAAATCATGACCGCCCAAGCCACCCAGGGCGTCCAAATCGAAAAGGGCGACGTGGTGCTTTTCCACACCGGTTGGCTGAACGTCATGGATACAGACCCGGAACGCTTTATGGGTGGCCAGCCCGGCCTAGGCGTCGATGGCGCCCGCTACTTGGCGGAGTTGGGCGTGGTGGCCGTCGGCGCGGACACTTGGGCCTTGGAAGTGCTGCCTTCCGAAGATCCGCAACAAGCCTTCCCGGTGCATCCCGAACTGCTGGCCAAGAACGGCGTGTACATTCTTGAAAACATGGACACCCGGGAACTCGCGGCTGACGGCGCATCGGAATTCCTGTTCGTGCTCGGCGTGCCTCGGTTTGAAGGCGCCGTCCAAGCAGTGATTAACCCGGTGGCAATCCGTTGATCAACAAGAGGCTAGGCCGCTAATGGCTCGCCGCAAGGGCAGGCGATGGCTGGTCGCCGTCGGGGTCGGCGCCTCTCTCCTGGCCATATGGGCGTTGGTCGGCTGGCTAGCCGCAGAGGAGGTCGTCACACCGCAAATGGCCATGCTCCTGGGCATCGCCACCTTCGGCCTCTACGTCGGCTTCGGCATCCTGATCGCCGTGTTTCGAATGATCAACCGGTTGGAGTGAAAATCCTTCAAAACCACTCTTCAGGCATATCCATCAGGGATGGCGCACCGGAGCGAATGCTACGGTCGAGGGCTTCGGTCTTGGGCAGCAGTTTGTCGTAGAAGAAGGTGGCGGTGCGCCGCTTCGCCTGGCCGAAGGCATCATCCCCCGCCGCCTTGGCCATGCGAGCCCAGAGCCAAGCGTAAGTGGTGAGGCCTGCGAGTTCCAAGTAGTCGGTAGAGATGGCGCCGGGCAGGTTGACGTCCTGGGGCGCTTCGGCGACCACCCAAGCGGTGACGTCCGCCAGCCGGTCCAATGCCCTGCGCAAAGCGGGAGCGTACTCGGCCGGCGCTGGGCCAGCGGCCATTTGGTCGATGAACCGGCGCATGGTGGCACCGCCGTCCCGGAGCACCTTGCGCGCCACGAGATCGAGCGCCTGGACCCCGTTGGTGCCTTCATAGATCGGCGCGATGCGGGAGTCGCGCACGATCTGCTCCATGCCCCACTCCTTGATGTAGCCGTGGCCGCCGAAAACCTGCTGCGCCATCACTGCGCATTCCAAGCCTTTGTCGCTAAGAAAGGCCTTGGCGATGGGCGTGAGCAGTTCGGCGAGGGCTTGGCTTGGCGCATCGTCCTTGTGCTTGGCGGCATCAAGGCTGCGCCCAACCAGCATGGCGAAAGCGCGCCCCGCTTCGGTGTAGGCGCGAATGGTGAGCAGCATGCGGCGCACATCCGGATGCACCAACAGGGAGTCCGCCTCGGCGCTGGGGTTCTGCGGGCCGCTGGCCGCCCGGCCTTGCAAGCGATCCTTGGCGTAGGCCGCCGCTTGCTGATAGGCCAATTCGCCCGCGCCAAGCCCTTGCAGGCCGACCGACAGGCGCTCATAGTTCATCATGGTGAACATGCAGGCTAGGCCTGCGTTCTCTTCGCCCACCCGGTAGCCGACGGCGCCTTCGTAATTCATCACGTTGGTGGAGCTGGCCACTACCCCCATCTTGTGCTCAACGGAGCCGCTCGCCACTGCATTGCGGGGGCCGAGGGAGCCATCCGGGTTAGGAATGAACTTCGGCACGATGAACAGGCTGATGCCGCGGGTGCCCGCCGGTGCCCCGGTGACGCGGGCGAGCACCAAGTGGACGATGTTCTCCGATAGATCGTGCTCGCCGCTGGTGATGAATATCTTGGTGCCGGAGATTCGGTAGCTGCCGTCACCGGCATCTTCCGCACGGGTGCGCAGCAGGCCCAAGTCGGTGCCCGCGTGGGCTTCGGTGAGGTCCATGGCACCTGTCCATTCGCCGCTGTAGAGCTTCGGCAGAAAGAGCGCCTTCTGGGCTTCGCTGCCGTGGGTGTCAATGCATATGGAAGCGCCCAAGGACAAGGTTCCGTATAGGTAGAGTGCCGTGTTGGCGCTCCAGAACATCTCCTCGATCAGGCAGGACAAGAGCTTCGGCATCCCCATGCCGCCGTATGCCGGGTTGCCGGACACCCCCAGCCAGCCGCCTTCCGTCAACGCCTTGAAGGCCGGCCTGAACGCCGTCGGCGCCTGCACCACCCCGTCCGTCCAGCGGCACCCTTCCTGATCACCTAGCTGATTGATCGGCGCCATCACCTCGCCAGCCAGCTTGCCCGCCTCGCGCAGAACCGCCCGCACCACGTCTTCGGTGAAATCGGCGAACTCAGGCACGTCGGCCCATTCCCCAGTGACGTCGAAGAGGTTGAACAGCAGGAATTCCAAGTCCTGCTCAGGTGCTTGATAGTGCAGCATGGAGGAGGGCCTTCGTTGCTTGGAGGCCATTTTAGCGTGTCAGCCCGAGGTTGCGTATGGCGAATCTCCTACAGCCTCTAGCGGCAATCGCCACTAGCACCCGTTGCGCCGAAAGAGCATAACAATCCCATGGGAATCATCGACCTCCTTCTGCCGCGGGTGTGCCGGCTGTGCGACGCGCCGGTCAACGCCGACCTCGATCTCTGCCCGCCGTGCAGGCGAAGCCTGCCGTGGAACAGACACCGGTGCCCAAGCTGCGCCGCGCCCCTGCCCGCCGGCGCGGGCCTGTGCCGCCAATGCGCCCTCAAGTCCCCACCCTTTCAACGCACCATCGCCCCCTTGCTGTTCGAGGAACCAGTGCCAAAGCTCATTCACGCCGTCAAGTTCGGCAAGGGCTACAGCCAAGCCAAGTTGCTGAGCCGTCTGCTTGGCGATGCCGTGGCTGCAGCCGGGGATCCCTTGCCCGACATCCTCGTGCCGGTGCCGCTGACCACGGGGCGAATCCTCCGCCGTGGGCACAATCAAGCCATCCTGCTGGCCGCGCCCTTGGCCCGCCGCTTCGGCATCCCCCTTTGTCGCAAGGCGGTCCGCCGTATCGGCCGCACCGCGGCCCAACGCGGCCAATCCCGCGCCGCCCGCGCCCGCAGCGTGCGCGGCGTGTTCAGAGCCAACCAACCCTTGACGGGCACGGTCGCCATCGTCGATGACGTGATGACGACCGGCGCTACCACGGCCGAGTTAGCCCGGGTGCTGCTGGAGGCGGGAGCCGATAAGGTTGTTGTTTGGGCGGCGGCTCGGGTGGGTAGAGTCGGTACGGGCCAATTCGGGGGCTAGGGCCTGATACCGTTCAAGGCCAAGCTTCATCACCTGCTCCTACGCAATTCCGCTAGACTACGCCAATGGCCATCCCCACTCCTGTCGCTTGGGCGTTGCTGGCGCTGTGCTGCGGTCAGGCTCTGGGGAACGATCAGGGTCCGCTGAAGGTCGCGGTGGCCGCCAACTTTCGCGCGGCATTCGTCGTGGTCGGAGCGGAGTTTGAGCGGGCTCAACGCTTGGAGCTTGCCTCCGCATTCGGCTCATCAGGGCTGCTTGCCACCCAAATACGGCAAGGCGCCCCCTTTGACGCCTTTCTTTCCGCCGACATGGCAAGGCCTGCCGCCTTGGTGCGCGATGGCCTAGCGGCTGGGCCGGTCAGAGTTTACGCTCGGGGCAAGGTGGCGTTGTGGACGCCAAAGGGCGAAGCCGGTCCGTTGGCTCTGGAGGAAGGCCGAATCGGCCTGCCGAATCCAAAACTGGCCCCCTACGGCCAAGCCGCGGTGGAGTGCATGCAAGCCTTCGGTATCTGGGAGGGCGTTCAAGGGCGGCTCGTGTTCGGCAACAGCGTGGCTCAAGTGGGGCATTTCCTCACCGCGGGGTCCTTGCCTGCCGGATTTGTCGCCCTCGGCCAGCTTATGGCGAACGATGCGCCAGCGGAGCGCTTTTGGGTCTGTCCGCAAAACGCCCACCGGCCCATTGAGCAGGGCGCGGTGGTCGTGGGACGCAGCCCCATGGCCAGTGAGGCTCGGAGGTTGCTGGACTTCATCACGGCGCCCGCCCGCCAAGCGCGCTTGGCACAGTTGGGCTACGCCGATGGCTGAGGAGGTGCTGGCGAGCCTGGCGCTTACCGCCGCCCTGGCGGCGGCAGCCACCATCGCGCTGCTCATCCTAGCGCCACCCTTGGCTTGGTGGCTGGCTCGCACCAAACGACGCGGCGCATCCTTCATCGAGGCGTTGGTGGCGCTGCCGTTGGTGCTGCCGCCCACGGTGCTCGGCTTCTACTTGCTGCTGGCCATGGCCGAGGACGCTTGGCTCGGCGCTAGTTGGCGCTCACTCACCGGCCAGCCCTTGGCCTTCACGTTCAGCGGACTCGTGCTGGCGTCGATCATCTACTCGCTGCCCTTTGTCGCCCAGCCGCTGACGGCCAGCTTTCGCAACACGCCCTCGGAGTTGCTGGACGCCGCCTCGGTCATGGGCGTTGCGCCCACCGCCCGCTTCCTGCGCTTCATGCTGCCGCTGCACTGGCGGGCGCTGGTGGCGGCCGGGGTGCTCGGCTTTGCCCATACGGTGGGCGAGTTTGGCATCGTGTTGATGATCGGCGGCAACATTCCCGGCGAAACCCGGGTGCTGTCCATCCTGCTGTTCGACCAGGTAGAGTCGCTGGACTACGCCAGCGCCCATCTCACCGCCGCCATTCTGCTGGCCGCCTCCCTCACGGCGCTGACCCTGACTTACGGGACGTTGCGGCGCCGATGAGCTTGACGGTAAAGGGCCGCTTCGCCCAGCCGGGTGGCTTCCGACTAGAGGTCGATCTGGAACTGCCCGGCAGCGGCGTCACCAGCATCATCGGCGCCTCCGGCTCCGGCAAGTCCACGTTACTGAGGCTGATTGCGGGCTTAAGCCGGTCGCCGGGCTTCCAAGTGGCGTTGAACGGCCAAGACTGGAGCGCCCTGCCCGCCCACCGCCGACCCATCAGCATGACACTGCAGCAACCGGCCCTCTTTCCGCACCTGACCGTGGAGGCCAACCTGCGCGCCGTGCCCGGCGGCAGCCGTTTCGAGGAGGCGACGAATCGATTTGGGCTGCAAGGCCTGCTCGGACGCAAACCCGCAGCGCTCTCCGGAGGCCAGCAGCAGCGAGTAGCGCTGGCCCGTGCCTATCTCAAGCCCGCGGCGCTCTGGCTGTTCGACGAGCCGCTTTCGGCACTGGATGCGATGGCGCGGGCGCAGTTGGCGCCCATGCTCAGCGAACTGTGCCGAACCTTGGGCAAGCCCGTGATTTACGTCACCCATGCGCTCAACGAAGTGGTGCAGATCGCCGACCATCTGGTGATTTTGGAAGCCGGTCGGGTAATCGGCGCGGGCCCGCCCGGCAAGGTCGCGGCCGAACTCGACCACCCCCTGTCGCCGATGATCGACACCGGCGCCATCCTCGCCGTCGAGTTCGAGGCCTACGACGAGGCCCACGACCTCAGCACCTTGCGCATCGGTGCCCAATCCCTGTGGGTGCGCGGCAATCTAAGCCAAGCGTCCTCGCCATTGCGCATTCAGATCCCTGCCCGCGACGTGGCCTTGGCCCTGGAACGCCCGGCCAGCACCAGCATCCTGAACTGCCTCAGCGTCACCCTAACCGGCCTAGCCCCCACCCCGGACGGCGCGGTGTTCGCCGAACTCGACTGTGCCGGACAACCGCTGCGGGCGCGCATCACGCGCTTGTCCCAAGACAACCTGGGGCTCCTTCCCGGCATGGCGCTGCACGCCCTAGTCAAGTCGGTGGCCCTGGATGTGCGGGGCGATTGGACGCAACTGTCCGAGTAGGCCGCGCTTAACTACTAATTTGACATGAATTAGTAGTTAATTTAGGTTTGGCTCCTTTCATCGCGGTGCCGCCGTCATGCGCATCCCGGAAACGCCGCCGCCGCTCGGCGACCTGATTGCCCGCTGCGCGGATCGATTGCCGAATCTCTACAATGCGGAGGCCGCCCGGGATCCCCGCAACCGGCACTTGCATTGGTCGCAAATCAAGTGGCGCCGCCCGCCGTTGGACTACTCCCTCGAGGAATGGTGGGTCGCCATAAAAATCACCCGCCAAGCGACGCGGCGGGACCTCCCCTTCAACGACAAGGACAATCGCGCCTTTTGGCTGGCGGAGACCGGCCATCTCTACCAACGACTGCACCGGATCGACCGGGACACGAGCGGCAGCATCGAGTTTCCCGCCGACGTCCCGAACCCCGAATCGAGGAACCGTTACTTGGTGAGCTCCTTGTTCGAGGAGTCCATTCGCTCAAGCCAACTCGAAGGCGCCGCCACCACACGGCGGGAGGCCAAGGACATGCTGCGCACCGGGCGCTTGCCGCGCAACAAGCACGAGCGGATGATCTTCAACAACTATCAAGGCTTATCGTTCATTCGTGACATCGCTGACGAGGAACTGACGCAGGAGGCGGTTTTGGAGTTGCATCGCATCCTCACCGATCAGACCCTTGATGACGAACGCTGCGCTGGGCGCTTTCGAACAGCCCAGGAACCCGTGACTGTGGTGGATGAACGAAGCGGCGAGGTGCTTTTCGAACCGCCCCATGCCGAGAATCTGAACGAGCGGATGGGGCGGCTGCTGCGTTTCGCCAATCGGCGGGAGCACGATCCTTTCCTGCACCCCGTGGCGCAGGCCGCGCTGCTGCACTTCATGATCGGCTACGAGCACCCGTTCGTCGATGGCAACGGCCGCATGGCCCGCGCACTCTTCTATTGGCTGATGGTGCGGGAGGGTTATTGGTTGATGGAATATCTGTCGATTTCCTCGATCATCCATCGCTCGCCCGCGCAATACGCCCGCGCCTATCTGTTCACCGAAACCGATGATGGCGACTTCACCTACTTCCTCGACTACCATCTTCGGGTCATCCTCGACGCCATACAGCAACTGCATCGCTACTTGGCGCGCAAGTCCCATGAAGCCATCGAAACTGGCGGCCTGCTCGAAACAGCCGGACAGGCATTGAACCTAAACCACCGCCAAGCGGCGCTGGTCGGCCACCTGCTCAAACATCCCCAGGTGCGGCCCGTGATCGCCAGCCACCAACGGTCTCACAAGGTAAGCTATCAGACGGCGCGAACGGACTTGCTTTCCCTAGCCGACCTGGGTTTGCTGACCTGTTCAAAACGTGGCCGGTCCATGGAGTTCCGGCTGGCGCCCGGCTTCAAGGAGAGGCTCCAGCAAGCGACACGGCCTGAATGAAGGCTCGGCGGCCAACTACTAATCAACCACTCACACACCGAACCGCCGCCTGTTGCGGATCAGGTTGGCGTATTGGCGAAAGAAGTAGGGCTGCTGGGCAGCCGGACAGGCGGAAATCTGCTCCTGAAAGGCGGCTTCGACGCGGGCATCGGGCGAGACCGTATCCGGCAACGCCTCATCGCCCAATCGACGGGCCGCCTCGACGTGGGTGGGGAAGACCTTGAGGCCTTCGACGATTTCCCGGTCGATGGCATCGGCGAGGGCTTCCGGTGAATCAAAGCCGCCCTCAAGAGGCGGGCCGAAGTGCAGATGCACCCGGCCTTTGAAGCCGAGCATGCCTTCGACAATGCTGGAGAGGTCCTCGCCGTCCGGCTTGTCGTACTTGCCATGCAGGTCGGTGATGCAGAGTTCACGGGCCTTGCGCAAGGCGCAGGGGTCGAGTTCATAGGTGATCGCCACCGGCACGACGTTGATGCAGCCGCACAGCCCCCCCCGTTCCTCCGCCTCCTTGCGCCAAGCGAGAGTCAGCATCTTGATGAGCGCTGGGTCGGTGCGGTCGAGGCCGTCCTTGGCGCGGCCCTCCCGCTGCGCGATCCAAACCGATTCGGCCGCTTCCAAAGAGGCGCGGATGAAGGCTGAGCTACGGTTGAGGGCTCGGTACACCGCCTTGGCGCCGGTGACGCTGCGTTCGATCACGAAGCTCTTGTTCAGCCGCATCAGATCCGCCGCATAGGCCTTGCCGAGCAAGTTGTCGCCGATGGCGATGCGGGAGGTGGCATGCCCGGCGCGATGGATGGCCAAGTTGACCAAGCCGGTGTCCATGATGATGTCGCGGTGGGTGGAAATGAACAGATAAGGCGTCCCCGCCGCCAAGCGTTCCACGCCGCTGACGCTGAAGTCGAGAATGGTCCTCGCAATCAGCGCCTCCATGTGCCCGGACAGGAAGAGCTGCACATCGCGCACCGTGCTGAGGCGGCTCGCCTGACGGCGCAGCAAGCGGCTGCCAAGCAAGCGGCCAAGCGCCGGCAGCAGCCGCGTTGCGCGGGGAAACAGATACTGGGCGACCACCGCCTGCAGGTCCGCATCCCTGGCCAACCGCGCCAGCACCCCCGGCACTTCCTCGTCCCGGTAGGGACGAATGCCCTCAAAATCCTCCATGCCCGGCATGTTACAGAAAGCAAATTGGGCGGCAATGCCTTAACATCGCCTTAACATCCCCGCCGCGGTTCGGTGAAGGAGCGACCCAATGACCCTAGCGACAAGGCCCTACGAGCATGGACTGCTTGACCTTGGCAACGGCGGCTACGCTTGGCTGCAGCCCGATGGCGGCTGGGGGTGGAGCAACGCCGGGTTGATTGTCGATGGGGATCAATCGCTGATCGTCGACACCCTGTTCGACAAGCCCCTCACCGCCGAAATGCTCAAGGCCATGCGCGCCAGCGAGCCCGAGGCCACAGCAAAATTCGACTTCCTCATCAACACCCACGCCAACGCCGACCACTGCAACGGCAACGAGCTGGTCGCCGAGGCGGAGATCATCGCCTCCCAAGCCTGCTTCGACGAGCTGGCCCGGGAAAACCCGAACCTGCTGCAGAACCTGATGGAGCAGGCGCCTTCCATGGGCGACGTGGGCGAGTTCTTCCTCTACTGCTTCAGCGACTTCGACTTTCGCGGCATCAACCGCGCCTTGCCGACGCGCACCTTTGAGGATGAGACAACGCTAACCGTCGGCGACAAGACCGTTTGCCTAAAGCAGGTCGGACCGGCCCACACGGCGGGCGACATCCTCGCCCATGTCCCAGACGACAAGCTCATTTTCACCGGCGACATCCTGTTCATCGAGGGGCACCCGATCATTTGGGAAGGGCCAATCGGCAACTGGATCGCCGCCTGCGACCACATGCTGGCACTGGACCTGGAGTGCGTGGTGCCCGGCCACGGCCCAGTGACCGACAAGCGGGGCGTTGCGGCCATGCGCGGCTACCTCCAATACGTGGCTGTCGAGGCGCGCAAGCGCTTCGACGCCGGCCTCGGCGTGATGGAGGCGGCGCGGGACATCGCCCTGACCGACTACGACTCCTGGGGCGACGCGGAACGCATCGTGGTCAACGTGGCAACGCTGTACAAGGAGTTCGCCAACAACGCCAAGCCCAGCAACATCACCGAAATGTTCGCCCTGATGGCGGCCCTGCACAAAGAGCGCCGCCGCTAGCGGCTCCCCCGCCCGCGGCGGCACTCAATCCAAGGCAGCAAGGGATGGAGCAGAAAGCCGCGAGCGCCATCCTCGCCGAGTTTCGGGCCTATCGGCAGCACTTTGAGCGCATTACGGCCAGCGCCGGAGAGCGATTCCAACATGCCGACTGGCCCGCTGTGCAAGCTGCCAGCCAAGCCCGGCTGAATCTCTACAAGACGCACATCGACCGGGTGACAGCGCAAGTCGGCCCCAACCTCCAAGGCGTTGGACCAGCCGAGTGGGCGGACGTCAAAAGCGTCTACGCCAAGGCCATCGCCGAGGCGCCCGACGGGGAGCTCGCGGAGACCTTCTACAACTCCGTGCACCGCCGCATCACCCGCGACCCGGCGCTCGACCGCCAGCGGATGTTCCTCGCCACGTCCCTAAGCGCCGGCCCCTCTCCGCCAACCGCGAAGCGCCTGACGAGCCGCTATCGCCCCACCGCGGGGCTGACCGATATGGTGCGGCGCATACTCGATGAGCGCGCGCCGAATCTGCCTTGGCAGGACCAACGCCGCGACATCCGCAACATCATCCGCTCGCTGATCGAAGCACGGCCAGAGGTCGCGTCGGGGGAGGATTTTCAGGTCGAGGTCATCAACGCCCTGTTCTACCGCAACAAGGGCGCCTACATCGTTGGCCGGATCCGCCTCGGCGACCCATCATCAGACCCCCAACCCGGACGGGTCTGGCCGCTGGCCCTGCCCTTGGCCATGAGCGCAAGGGGCGAGGCTTACGTGGACACCCTGATCTGCGATGAGGACGAGCTGTCCATCGTGTTCAGCTTCACACGCGCCTACTTCATGGTGCGCTCGCCCTACCCCTATGGCCTGGTCCGCTTCCTCAACGAACTGCTGCCCAACAAGAAGCGCTCCGAACTCTATGCCGCCATCGGCCAGCACAAGCACGGCAAGACCGAGTTCCACCGCGGCTTCATGGAGCATTTGCGCCAGTCCAGCGACTCTTTCGTCGCCGCCCCGGGCATCAAGGGCATGGTGATGACGGTGTTCACCCTGGCTTCCTACCAGACCGTGTTCAAGGTGATTCGCGACGAATTTCCGCCACAAAAGGCGGTGACGGCCGACGAGGTGCGGGAGAAGTACCACATCGTCAAACGCCACGACCGCGCCGGGCGCATGGCCGACACCCAGGAGTTCAAGAACCTGCGCCTGCCCTTGAACCGCTTCGATTCGGAGCTGATCGACGAGCTGCGCACTGCCGCCCCTTCGGCGCTGCGCATCGAGGACGGCCAACTGCGCATTCGCCACCTCTACACCGAACGGGCCATGACGCCGCTGAACCTGTACATCGAGAACGCCGACCGCGCCATCTTGACCGAAGCCCTTGATGAGTACGGCAATGCCATCAAGCAGTTGGCGGCGGCCAACATCTTTCCCGGCGACATGCTGCTGAAGAACTTCGGCGTCACCCGCCACCGGCGCGTGGTGTTCTACGACTACGATGAAATCTGCTTCCTGACCGACGTCAACTTCCGCGCCGTGCCGGAACCGCGCACCCCGGAGGAGGAGATGGCGGCCGAGCCCTGGTACTCTGTGGGGCAAAACGACGTCTTCCCGGAGGAGTTCCGCCGCTTCCTGTTCGGCAAGCCGGAGATCAAGCAGCTCTTCGCCACCCTGCACGGCGACCTGTTCACCCCGGAGTACTGGCGCGGCCTGCAGGCGTCGATCGCCGACGGCCATGCCATGGACGTGTTTCCCTATCGCCGCAAACGGCGCTTTTCCAACCAACGGCGGACAGTTGATTCACAAGCTCAAAAGTAGGACAGTGCCGTTCGACTTAACACGGAGCAACGGGTTGCGTCACCCATGGTTTGGATTCGCTGGCTGCTAACGCCCTTGACCCCAATCGCCGTTGCAGCCGCCGCGCTGGCGGCAGGTCTGCTGGTCATGCGTCAACTCAACCAAGGCTGCCCGCCGGACAAATTGGCCGGCGACCAGTGCGTAACGGCGGGGCACATCACCGCCTTGGGCGCCACCCTTTATGCCGTGGTCTTGCTGGCCGTCATCGGCGGCGGCTGGGGTGCTGCCTTGGTTGCGCCCAAGGGCAAACGAATCGCTGGGGCGCTGGCCGGTTTTTTGGTTGCCGCGGTTCCCTGCGCCCTGTATGCCATGACCGAATGGCCGGAGCTTGCGCCCGTGGCCGCCTCGTCGGTGGCCGCCGCCGGCCTGACGCTCTGGTGGATCAGCGTTCGCGAACGTGTGCGCACACAAAGGAGAGCATCATGATGACCGCATTGAAAACCGCCTTGGTGGTCCTGGTGGCGATCATCAGCGTCGCCTTGGCCGAGGCGGGAATGATCGTCTGGCTTGGACTGAGCGATGAACTGTTCGATGTCACCGGCAGCATCTGGCTGCGCGCTATCGTGCCGGTGGTTTTTCTGGTGGTCAGCTTGCAGACCCTGGCGCTGTGGCGCATCTACCGCCAGAATCCGCTGCGCTACGGGCTGATCTACGCCAGCCTGTACCCCTTGGTCCACGCCTTCCTTCTCAACCAGTTCTTCAACCCCCCGGCGGACATCGCCATGTACGCCCTCACGGATCTGGCGCTCGCCGCGATCGTCATCGGCGGGTGTTATCGCTTGTTTTGGAAGAAGAGCGCTTGAAAGGTCAAACCCAAGCGAAAAGCCAGCACGGATCAAGGTCTTTGCCAGCGCCGTTTGGCACTTTGACTTTCGCTTGTCGCTGACAATCTGGATGCCGCAGTGACCCCAAAGTTCATCCTCCAAGGCCTCACCAGTCGCAACCACATGGATGCACTACAGCACGTACTGACGCTTCCAGAACTCGATGAGGCCATCTTGAGCGTTGCTTTCGTCACGGCATCCGGCATTGCAGCGATCGAAGAGTCCCTTGAGGGGATAGCCCAACACACGACGATTTTTGCTGGAATCAGGAATGGAATAACGTCGGCACAAGCTCTGCAAAAGTGCTTGGACCTCGGTTGCGCTACCTACATCGTCGATACAGGCGCAAGGAGCGTCCTCTTTCACCCCAAGACTATCTTTCCAAGAATGCATCCGAAGCCCGGCTGCTAGCTGGCAGCGCGAATCTTACCGGAGGCGGACTGGCCGCCAATGTCGAGGCGAGCATTGCCCTTGATCTCAACTTAAGTCTTCCGCCGGATCGAGATTTCCTCAATGAGGTCAGAAAAGCCAGTTTAGAGATTCTCGATCACCAGCAATCGGGCAACGTCGTCCGGATTTCGAGTCCCAAGGAGATTCAGCAGCTTTTGAAAAATGGGCGCGTAATCGACGAAGACCGCATTCCAAATTCAATCGCAGTGGGCTCGGCTTCCGATTCGAGCAGCGACACCACCATACCTCGCATGTCCCTCAAGACCCGCCGAATCGCCAACTACCGGGCTCAGCGCCTGAACCAGCTTCGAAGACAAATTCGGCAAACAGCCTCCTCGCCATCCACGCAATCGCACACCAACCAACCGGCAACAAGGCACAGACCGGATCTCGTATGGGCGAGCAAACCGCTAACGCGGCGTGACCTGGACATTCCTGTTGGTCCCAACACACATCGGACGGGTCAAATGCTATTCAAAAAAGGAGCCTTGGAGGACATCGATCAACACCACTACTTTAGGCAGGAAGTGTTCGCCCAGCTCGACTGGACGCATGATGACACGAGTGGACGCGAACACTTGGAGCGGGCCGAGGCTTCATTTCAAATCGTGGTCGGTGGCGTGAACCAAGGCTCCCACCGCCTCAAAATCACCCACAACCCTAGGACCGATACTAAAACCTACAAGCAGGGCAACAGCATGACGGCTTTGCATTGGGGCAAAGCCCGTCCGCTGATCGCCCAGGAAGGACTTCTTGGCCGCACCATCCAACTCTATCGAGACGACGAAGACCCCAAGGGAAACTCATTTGTTCTTGAAGTGGACTAAACGCCCAGCGGTCGATCAGGGCGAAGCGCTGGCCGAGAGCCGCCGCCTGCGGTCGCGCAGTCTGCGCCAAGCATCCAGCAGATCGTCCTGATCGCGGTCTGCCACCCCGAGGGCACCGAGCACCAGCTTGGAATGACGTTCCAACACTGAACTCAGACTCTCCGACTTCACGGCGCGGTCAAGACCCGCCACATCGACGGGCAGGGTTGGTGGGACAGGCACTAAGAGCTTTTCGATTTCGGAGGGCACCAGTTCCAAAACGCCACCCCCGTAGTGCCGGCCTTCCAACTCCGCGCTCAATGCGGTTATGGCGTTAATGAAGTTGTACACCAATCGTTCGGCACTTCCTCGGCGAACCTGGATGCGGTAGGCGGTATCCGTCGTATAGGCGCCCAGACTGTTCAGCACCAATCGCGGCGCATCGTGGCAACGCTTTAGCAGTCCAACGTCCGTCGCATACACGGAAGGCACGGCGTACCAAGGCTCCCGAATCCGGCATTTGTATCTCCTGTGCAACTGATCGCGTTCGCCGTGCTCAATGTACTCCCGCCCCGTTGGGGACTCCTGCACACTATCGTCGCGAAACCAGACGAAATTGGTTGGGTTGCCCTTGTCCGCATTGGCCTCATGCTGTGCTTGGTCATAGACAACGCCAGGACAATGCGCGCTTCGCCCGAACATGGGGTGCGCCCACTGCTCCAGCCCGTAACGCTGAACGGTGCTGTCCGGGACATGGAAGAATTGATTTGCCCCAGTGACAATTCCGACATCGACGTCGGCCAGTTCCTGAAACGTTGAAACGCCCTTCCTGTGGGTTAAATCTTCAAGCAGAGACCGCGTGGGATCATTCAGGAGCGCATAGGTCCACTTGCCGCAGCCGTCGCCTTGATTGACTGGCAATGAGGCGTTGAA
This sequence comes from uncultured Pseudomonadales bacterium, assembly GCA_964598305.1. Lineage (GTDB taxonomy): Bacteria > Pseudomonadota > Gammaproteobacteria > Pseudomonadales > Azotimanducaceae > Azophilus. The sequence goes on from CAZRBP010000014.1 coordinate 33,578, forward strand.
CAGGTCTTGCGGATGGGTCTTGGTGAACGCTCTTCCGCAAACCGCCTCGATACCCACCCCGGCTGCGGCGTCGTTGGCGCTCCGTTTTTCAGCCATGAGCAGAACGGCACCTTGCAGCGTACCGAGGAACCAGAGTTCAGCAGGATCGATCACCACCAGTTTTTTGGCGTTCGCGACGAGATACGATCGCAGCGATTGGGCATGGGCGACATGGATGATCTCGGCAGGCACCACCATGGCCAACCGCCCTCCTTCACGCAGCATGGCGAACGAGGCGAGCACGAAGGGCACCCAAGCGTTGGTGTGTCTAGTGAACCGGCATCCCAGCACTTTGAAAATGCCCTCCGCCCGCTCCTGGAATGCAGATGGAAGATACTGATATCTGATGAATGGGGGATTGCCGACAACAGCATCAAATTGGGTGTTTTGACGCTGCAAGGCGCCGAGCGCCCAGCCCAAAAAGTCGGCAGCGCACACATCAGACCCGTCGGTGACCCGTGTGCGCGCCTTTTGGGCCTCTTCCGGATCAACTTCAAATGCCGTAACCGAGCTTTCAACTGCAAGCGCAGCGATTTTGGCCAGAAACACGCCATCGCCGCAGCTTGGCTCAAGAATCGAGGTTGGCGCACATCCGGCTACCCAGCGAACCAGGAAGTCCGCCAAGTCCTCTGGCGTGTAGTACCCGCCGCGCAGCTTTTGCTTTGTCTCAAGCGCTTTGAAATTCATGCCATCCGATCATCGGGACGAGCGTTTGCAATTCCAATCACCGCCAGTCGGCCCAAATACTGTACTTTGGAACAGTATGGCGGCGCAATGCGCGAATAATGATTTCAGCCCGCCTTCGAGTCAACCCTTCCGGTCAACACCTTAGGCCTACGGGAACGGATCAGCCACGTGGCAGTCCAGGCAGCGCCGCGTCGGGCCGTGGGGTTCACCTGCCGCTTGCCTCGTCACATGGCAGTCGCGGCATAGGCTGTGGAACTGGGCTTCGAGCAGGTGGCCGACCTGTGCTGAGCGTTCGTGGCAGTCGAAGCACAGGCCGCTGCCGGTGCGGTCCACGAAGTTGTGGTGGCAACCCACGCAGTTCTCCGCACGATGGTCGGCGTGGGCGAAGCTCACCGGTAGCGACGGGGCTTCGGCCACCAGCTGGCGCTGGGTTTCCGAGGTCCAGAACCAGACAGTTAGGGCAAGGGCCGCCAGCACCCCGGAGATCAGCAGGCGCGGACCAGACACTAGAGATTTCTCGGCGCAATCAGAACCAGGCTTACCACCGCCAGCGCGGCGAGGCCTCGGCGGGCCAACAGCCAGCCCGGCTCGGATGCGGCATAGGGCTTCAGCAGCCAGCGGGTTGGCCCGGCGAACCGGGGCGAACCCGCGAACGCCGCGATCATCGCCACCAAAAGCGCCATCGGCAGCCCTTCGTTGATGTAGAACGCGCTGCCCACAACATGGTAGCCCGCCCCGGCGATGACGAGCGCCGAAAGCGCCCAATGCAGGCGCCGGAAGTCACGCCGGACCGGGAAAATGCGCCGCCGCACCTTGCCGGAGGTCAGGGCGGTCAGGGCCAGCAACGCCAGCGCCAGCAGGCCCGCCGCCATGTACGGCGGCATGGTGGGTTTCAGGTATTCAAGGAGGGTGGCATCGAACGCCACTAGGTAGCCGCCGTGGGCGACCGCTGCGCCTACGGCCAGCCAAGCCAAGGGGCGGTGCAGGCGGCTGCGTCCAGGCTCAAAGCTCAGGACGAGAATGAGGGCGAAGGCCACAAAGCCCAAGCCGTTGCCGAAGTCCCACAGCCAGCCTCCAGCGGCCGGCGTCGAGGTCAGCCAAGCCAAGGCGCACAGAACGGCGGCGATGGCCGGCAGCCAGCCCGTGGCGGTGAGTGTGGATTCGGGCCTCAGCGGAACACCCGCCTACAGAGCGGTTTTCCGTCAGGGCAACGGATGTTCACTGAATTGCAGCGATCGCTCAAGTGCGTGGGCTGCCCGCAACAATGTCGTCTCGTCCAGCCAGCGGCCGACGAGTTGCACCGACTGGGGCAGCCCGTCGGCGAATAAGCCCGCCGGCAGGTTGACGGTGGGATGGCCGGAGTAGTCGAAGGGCGCCGTGAAGGTGATCAGAGCGGCCTGCTCGCCATCGCCGCGAATGGCCGCTTGCATGGCCTCGAGGCGAGGCGGCCCAATGGGCATGGCCGGAGCGATCAAAGCGTCAATGCCGGTCAGCAGCTCGTCGAATTCATCGTGGAAGGCTTTACGCTCCAATTCGAGTGCGGCATGGACATCCGGGCTTAAGCTGGCACCGAGGTCGAGCAGATCCGCCAGCGCCGGGCCGTATGCGCTGCGCCGCTCAGGAAACCAGGGCGCATGGGCCTTGGCGCACTCGGCGGCGCAGGTGCGAATCCAGTTCTCCACAAGCACGGCGTAGCGAGGCGGCATCCGCACCTCGAGCACGTCGGCGCCGAGTTCCCGGAACCGATCAACCGCATTGCGCACGACCGCCGTCACGTCCTCATCCACGCCCGTGGCCGCGTAGTCCCAATCGACGCCAAACCGCAAGCCCGCGATGGGGCCATCAAGCTGGGCAGCATAGTTTGGAACCGGGTTGGGCAAGGTGGTGGCATCCTCCGGATCCGCACCGGCGATGGCCTGGAGCATCCTGGCGGCATCCTCCACGGTGCGCGTCATGGGACCGATGTGATCCAAGGACTCCGCCAGCGGAAAGGCCCCGTGACGGCTGACCCGGCCATAGGTGGGCTTGACGCCGACCAGGCCGCAGGCAGCGGACGGAAAGCGGATGCTGCCCCCGGTATCCGACCCCAAGGCGCCGAAGGCGAGGCCAGCCGCCACGGCCACCCCGGAGCCGGAGGAGGACACGCCGGGCCAATGATCGAGCCGCCAAGGATTGCGCGGCGGATCGATTTGCGGATGGTGGGTGCTGAACGCGCCCTCCGTGAGCTGCGTCTTGCCGATGATCACGGCACCTGCATCGCGCAGGCGGCGCACCACGGTCGCATCCCGATCAGGAACGAAATCCGCCATGACTTGGGTGCCGCTGGCGGTGGCCAGTCCTGCCGTCTGCAGCAAGTCCTTCACCGCCACTGGTACGCCATGCAAAGGCCCCAAGGGCGCCCCGCTGCGACGCTTGCGATCCTCTGCCTCGGCAGCCTCTAGCGCCTCATCCGCCGTCACCATGGCGAACGCCCGCAGTTCGCCCTCCAAGGCTTCTATGCGGGCAAGCAGCGCCTCGGTGACCTGAATCGAAGAGAGTTCGCCACTCTTGATGCGGCGGCAGGTGTCGGCAAGGCTGTTGTAGTGCAAGCTGGTCATGGTTTTTGGTCGAAGCTCAGTCCCCGTACCGCCCTTTTCCCGATCGTCCCGCAGTTTAGCGCTTTCCGCAGCTTTTCGCGGCTTGTTGACCCTCACTTGACCGCTCCAATAGACTGCCCGGCATGACGACGGGGCCAAGTTGACATCCAGGCTGATACGGTTGCCGTGCAAACCCTGCTAAAGCCCGCTGCTTGGATTCTCCTGAGCCTGCCCTTGGCTTGGCTTGGCTTCGCCGTCTTCCAGGAAGCGCAATTGCCGGGCTCGGCGCTGGGCGCGGATCCGGGCGAGGCGGTGCTGCTGTTCCTCGGCGAATGGGGGATGCGCACACTCTTGCTGGCCCTGAGCATATCCACCCTGCGCAGACGGCTTGGCTACCCGCCCCTGCTGCGCATCCGCCGCTTGGTGGGGCTGTTCGCCTTCGCCTACCTGTCGCTTCACTTTCTGTTCTACTTGGGCTTCTTCGCTGAATTCGATTGGCGCCTGATCTTCGAGGACCTCGCCGAACGGCCCTACATCACGGTGGGCTTTGCGGCCTTGGTGATGCTGCTGGCGCTGGCGGTCACGTCCACCAACGGCTGGCAACGCCGCTTACGGCGGCGCTGGCGGCAACTGCATCGGCTCGTATATCCTGCAAGCGCCCTAGGCCTGCTGCACCTGTGGTGGCTGACCAAGGACGGCTACGGCGAAGTGGCCGCCTACGGCATCTGGCTGACGTTGCTGTACGTTGACCGGCTGCAGGACGCTTGGGCCAAGCGAACGTCCCGAGCCAAGGCACAGTCCTAAGCCAAGGAAGGAAGCGAACATGAGTGAATTGGCCGATCGCAACTGCCAGCCCTGCCGGGCGGATTCACCGCCAGTGGCGGCCTCAAAACGACCTGCGCTGCTGGCGCAACTGGCCGGTTGGTCCATTGAGCAGGTGGCAGGCATGGATCAACTTCAAGCCCAGTTCACCTTCACCAATTTCGCCAAGGCGCTGGCGTTCGCCAATCGGGTGGGCGAACTGGCGGAAGCCGCCGACCATCACCCCCGCATCGTTCTGGAATGGGGCAAGGTGGAGGTGCGCTGGTGGACGCACGCCATTGGCGGCCTGCACGAAAACGACTTCATCATGGCGGCGCGAACCGACGCCGCCCTGAACAACTAGGAGGCGATGGTGGGACGAATGCAGAACAAGGTCTGCCTGATAACTGGCGCCGCCCGGGGCCAAGGCGCCGCCGAAGCGAGGCTGTTCGCCGCCGAAGGCGCCCAAGTGTGGCTGACGGACGTGCTCGATGCGGAAGGCCAGACGCTGGCTGCGGAAATCGGCGGCGAGTACCGGCATCTCGATGTCCGCGAAGCCGACGCCTGGGAGGCGCTGATCAGCGAGCTCTTGGCAACCTCGAGCCGCATCGATGCACTCATCAACAACGCCGGCATCTTCCGCACCGGACGCCTGTTCGAGATCGAGCCGGAAGCGTTCCAAGCGGTCATGGACGTGAACTGCACCGGTGTGTTCCTCGGCATGCGCGCCGTGGCGCCAGCCATGATGGAAGCGGGCCAAGGCGCCATCGTCAACATCTCCTCCATCGCCGGCCTCGGCGCCGCCCATGGCGCGTTCGCCTACGGCGCATCCAAGTGGGCCGTGCGGGGCATGACCAAGACCGCAGCGGTGGAACTCGGACGGCGCGGCATCCGCGTCAATTCCATACACCCCGGCTTGATCGAAACCGAGATGCTGCACCAAGTGCCAGGCTACGCCGACAGCGACCGCCTCCTGCGGCGGGTGCCATTGGGCCGGGTCGCCGAAGCGGATGAGGTCGCCCGTTTGGCGCTGTTCCTCGCCAGCGACGAAAGCTCCTACTGCACGGGTTCCGAATTCGTGGCGGACGGCGGGCTGACCGCGAGTTGAGCGGCGGCGGGAACACCCGGTGAGCAAGTGGAACTTTGAGACCGACTTGGCCGTCATTGGCTCCGGGGCCGCGGGGCTTGCCGCGGCGTTGACCGCGAGCATTGACGGGCTCGATGCCCTAGTCATCGAGAAGACCGCGCACTATGGCGGCACCACGGCGTTGTCTGGGGGCGTGCTCTGGATTCCGGGCAACGCCCGAATGCAGCGCGCAAGCGCCGACGACGACATGGAGCGAGCACTCACTTACCTTGAGCACCATGTGGGCAATCGCGTCGGGCCGGAAAAACTACGGGCCTTTGTCACCAATGCGCCGCGCATGCTCGACCATCTGCTGCGCCACAGCCAACTCGACGTCGAGACCTTCTTCGGGTTTCCCGACTATCGGCCCCACTCGCCCGGCGCCGCCGCCGAGGACCGTTCCGTCGAGCCTCGGGTCTTTGCCGGGCGCCGGCTCGGCAAGCACCTGGGGGAACTGCGCAGCCGCGGGCCCATCGCGCCGGCTGGGATTGTTGGCACCATGGCCGAACTGCGCCAGCTCGCTTCGGCGAGAGCCAATCCTGGGCAACTGCTTAAGGCTTGGCGAACGCTGCCGCGCAATCTCTGGAACCGTGCGGCCGGCCGCAGGCACGTGGCCAACGGCGCGGCCTTGATTGCGCGGCTGCGGTTTTCACTGCTCGAACGCCAAGTGCCCTTGTGGCTGAACGCCAGCCTGAGCGAACTGTTGGTGGAAGACGGCCGGATTGTCGGTTTGGGCGTCAATGTCGACGGTCAGCGGCGCAACGTTCAGGCGCGCAAGGGCGTCGTGGTGGCTGCAGGCGGCTTTGAGCGCAACGCGGAGATGCGCCGCGAACATCTGAGCGCCGAACCGAACACCCGCTACACCTCCGGGTCCGAAGGCAATACCGGAGACGCCATCGCGCTCGGCATGGCCATCGGCGCCGCCGTGGACCTGATGGACGACGCTTGGTGGGCGCCCACATTCATGCCGCCTGGGGGCGCGCCGCAGATCGTCATCTTCGAACGCGCCAAGCCCGGCAACATCATCGTCAATGGCGCCGGCCAACGCTTCGCCAACGAAGCCGACCCGTACAACGACCTCGTCAAGCAGATGCAGGAAGCGCCACGGGCCATTCCTGCGCACATGGTCTTCGACCATGCCTACCGCGCCAAGTACCCCATCGGCGGCATGCTGCCGGGGATTACGCCGCAGCGCCATCTCGACAGCGGCTTCGTGGTCCGAGCCGAAACCCTGGACGAGCTCGCCCGCCAAGCGGGCATCGACGCCGATGGCCTCACCGCCACCGTGGCTCGGTTCAACGCCATGGCGGCTAGGGGCCGGGATGATGACTTCCAACGCGGGAAAAGCGCCTTCGACCGCTTCTCGGGCGACCCAGCAGTCGGGCCCAATCCCTGCCTCGCACCGCTGGATAGGCCGCCGTTTTACGCCATGAAGCTCTATCCCGGCGATCTAGGCACCAAGGGCGGGTTGCTCACCAACGAGTTCGCCCAGGTCATGGACACCAACGGCGCCCCCATGCCCGGCCTGTACGCCGCAGGCAACGCTTCGGCCTCGGTGATGGGCAATTTCTATCCCGGCGCCGGCGGAACCATTGGCCCGGCCATGACCTTCGGGTACATCGCCGCCCGGCATGCGAGCGGGCAGATGGCATAGCGCCGCGTCATCACCCCTCCCGCTAGTTCCAAACCGTGTCGTCGTCCGCCAAATCGGCCAGCTTGGCTTCGGCGGC
>CAZRBP010000015.1:0-1606 GCA_964598305.1 uncultured Pseudomonadales bacterium
CCTAGTCCGCTAGATGCCTCCGCAGGCAGGCCACCATCAACTTGAAGCATCGGGGGTTGGCCACCACGATGTCACCGCTCTCAAAGTGCCTTTCCCCGCCCTCAAGATCGGCGACGAAGCCGCCCGCTTCCTTGACGAGGAGCGACCCGGCGGCGATGTCCCAAGGCGCCAGGCCCATTTCCCAGAAGCCGTCGAGCCGACCGCTGGCCACGTAGGCGAGGTCGAGGGCGGCTGAGCCTTGCCGGCGGATGTTGCGGCAACTGTCTGTGAATTCCGCCACTGCGGCGTTGAAGACGTCCACTCGGCCGCGGGCGCCGGGCGGCAGCCCGGTGGCGATCACGGCATCCGCCAAATGGCGCGTCTGGCTGACCCGGATGCGCTTGCCGTTCAGTTGTGCGCCCATGCCCCGGCTCGCCACCCATTCCTCGTTGCGCACCGGATCGACGATCACGGCGTGCTCGATTTGCCGTCCGCGCCGCGCCGCTATGGAGATGGCGAAGTGGGGAATCCCCTGCAGGTAGTTGAGCGTGCCGTCCAGCGGATCAATGAGCCAAGTGAACTCGGCGTCGGCGCGGTCCTCGCCGCTGCCTTCCTCGGCCAAAATCCCATGGTCCGGATAGGCGTCGAGCAGCATATCGACGATGACCCGCTCCGCCTGCCGGTCGATGCTCGAGACAAAATCGTTGGGGGCCTTTTCCTCCACCTTGAGCTCATCGAGCCGGTCCATGGCCTGCAGGAGGATTGGTGAGGCACGGCGGGCGGCCCGCAACGCCATGTTGGCCATCGGCTGCATGGGCGGTTAGCCTACCGCAACATGAGTCTCGACAACATCAGAATTGTGCTCGTGGCGACCAGCCACCCCGGCAACATCGGCGCCGCCGCCCGAGCCATGAAGACCATGGGCCTCTCACAACTGGTGTTGGTCGACCCCCTGCGCTACCCGGACCCCCAGGCCGAGTGGCGGGCGGCCGCGGCCACCGACGTGCTGGACGCGTGCCGCGTTTGCGCAAGCCTCGATGAGGCCATCGCGGATTGCCATTGGGTGGTGGGCGCCAGCGCCCGCCCCAGGCGCATCCCCTGGCCGGTGGCGGATGTCCGCGCTTCGGCGCAGAAGCTGCTCGCCGAAGCCGCCGCCGGTCCGGTGGCGGTGCTGTTCGGGCGCGAGGCGGATGGCCTCAGCAACGAAGAGTTGCAACGCTGCAACGCGCATCTGCGCATTCCCGCCTCACCGGCGTATCCCTCCTTGAACCTGGCCATGGCCGTGCAGGTGGTCGCCTACGAACTGTTTGCTGCCCAAGCCGCGCCGCTTGAACCCGAATGGGACCGCCCCCCAGCCACCGCCGCCGAAGTCGAAGCCATGCTGGCCCATTTGGAACGCCTGCTAGTGGCCGCCGACTTCCTCGACCCGGAAAACCCAGGCCAAACCCTGACCCGCCTGCGCCGCCTCGCCGCCCGCGCCAGCTTGGACCAAACCGAAGTGCGCATGCTGCGCGGCATCGCCACCGCGTTGGAAAAGCGCACCGGCAGCCGCTGAAGAAATCGAGGGCGAGTCGCCCTCGCTCCGGGAAACGCCCGGAGCCAAGGCGACCCGCCTTCGCGTTGAACC
>CAZRBP010000015.1:1706-40400 GCA_964598305.1 uncultured Pseudomonadales bacterium
CGCCCTCGCTCCGGGAAACGCCCGGAGCCAAGGCGACCCGCCTTCGCGTTGAACCGAGGAGTCCCATCGAGGGCGAGTCGCCCTCGCTCCGGGAAACGCCCGGAGCCAAGGCGACCCGCCTTCGCGTTGAACCGAGGAGTCCCATCGAGGGCGAGTCGCCCTCGCTCCGGGAAACGCCCGGAGCCAAGGCGACCCGCCTTCGCGTTGAACCGAGGAATCCCGTCGAGGGCGGGTCGCCCTCCGCTCCGGGAAACGCCCGGGCATCCTGCCCTCGCCTTTCCCGCGATGGCCGCTCCGCTAGCAATTCAACCCGCTTGGGCAGGCGTTTCCGAAGTCTGGTTCTATCCTTCCCCAGCCAGCGCTTCGGCGCGCTTTTTCAACCCTTGGGCGACGCTGTTGAACCCCCGTTCAACAGTGCGGCCAGCCACCAGGATCACCAAGGGCGTCAGCAGGCCGGTGAAGGCATCCGTGGTGACGTAGCGGCACTGGCTCTCGCCCAAGGCTTCAAGGCGCTGCTCGCGCAGGGCGTGCAGCAGGAAGCGGGCGCCCATGGTGGTGTACCACGCCAAGAGGCGCGGCGGCTCGACGGCGCAGACGATTTCCGTCTGCTTTATGCGAATGGGCCCCATCTGCACCCGCATATCCACCCGGGAACCCATCTTGAGATCGGTTTTGACCGAGGGCGTGAACGGATTCCACGCACCGTAGTCCTCCACCCGGGCGAGCACGCTCCAAGCGGTGTCGATGGGTGCGTCTATGGTGACTTGGTCGGAACGCAGCACGTGATTGAACATGGATCAAGCTCCTATGGTTGCGCCAGCCACTCCTCCGACAGCGTCCAGAGCCGCTCGGCGACCGAGGCATCCCGCGCATCGGCGGAGGGCTGGCTGACGGCGCAGCGATCATAATAGCGCCCGCCCTGCACATCGGCATCCGTGGCGCAGAAGAGGGTGGTCTGGGCGCCTTGCAGCGGCGACAGCAGCGCCACCTTGGGCGACGCTGCCAGCAGCCATTGAATTGCCCGAATGCGGGTGTAGGACTCAAGCCCGCCGGTCACCAGGTTGGTGTACACCGAGCCGGGATGCAGGGACAGGGCGCGAAATCGGCCGGTCCCGCCATGCCGGCGGTGCAGCGCCTGCGCCATGTGGATCAGCGCGAGCTTCGATTGGCCGTAGGCATCCCAAGGGTTGTGCTTTGCCAGTTCCGCAAACAGGCGGTCATTGCGGCCCCGCACGTGTTGGTGCGAGGTCACGTTCAGCACCCGGGCATCGCCGTCCGCCGCCGCGCTGTCGAGCAGCAGGGGCAGCAGCAGGCTGGTGAGATGGAAGGTGCCGAGGTAGTTGATGCGCCAATGGACTTCGAAGCCGTCCGCCGAGCGCTCCACTTGGCGCCGCAGCGCCAGCAGATCGCGCAGCATGCCGGCGTTGTTGACCAGCACGTGCAGTGCGCTTGAGCGCTCGCGGTACCAAGCGGCGAAGGCGCTGACGCTGTCGCGGTCGGCGAGGTCCAGCGCCCGCGCCGTCACGCTCCCGCCATCGGTGCCGAGTTCGGCCTGCAGTGCCTGCTGCAGCGCGTCGGGCTCGCTTCGCCGCGTCACCACGACATCGGCGCCCCAGCGGGCCAACTGCAGGGCGGCTGCGTAGCCCATGGAACCGGGCGAGGCGCCGGTGACGATGACCTGCCGACCGGTCATGTCCGCGGGCTTGGCCTTGGGCTTGGGGCCCAGGAGGCGGGCCAAGTGCACTATGCCGTCGCGGATCATGGTAGGGAGGTGGGTTTGAGCCATCTTTGGTCCTTAACTGGTGCCGGGTGCGTGCGAGCGCAGCAGCGCCTCGCTGGCCGACCAGAGCTTGGCCCCGTTCTGCGGATCGCTGGCCTCCGGCGCGGGGGCCTTCTCGCGCATCATGTGGAGGTACAGGCCGGTGCGCTCCCCCGCGGCATCGGAACAGCAGAGGTAGGTCACCGGCAACGCGGCCTTGGCGGGGCTTAGGAAAAAGGCCTTCATGATCGGGCCGAGCACTGGCCTCAGCAGCAGCGGCGCTTCGCGGGCAATGTTGGAGTTGATCGGCCCGGGGCACAGCGCATGCACCGCAACGCGGGTTTGCCCGGCTGGGTTCAATCGTCGGGACAGCTCCTGGGCGAAGGTGCATTGGGTCAGCTTGCTCTGGCCGTAGTGCTTGAGGCCGTCCTTGAACGAATAGTCAACGAATGCGCCGAGACGGTCGAAATTGATCGGCTCGGCGCCGCGATGGGTTTCGGAAGACACCAGAACGATGCGCGGCGCCTCGCTGCCGGCATCCGCGGGCTGGAGCAGGCCGTCCTCGAGCAGACGCGCCACCAGCACCCGGTTAGCCAGGAAATGGACCGCGAACATCAACTCGAAGCCCTGTCTCGACTGGCTGGCCTGGCGCGGCATCAGCCCGGCGTTCAAGACCGCGATGTCGATGCGGGGCGTGGCGGCGCGCAGTTCGTCGCCCAGCCGATGGACGCTCGCCAGATCGGCCAGATCCACCTTGAGCATCTGCACCGCGTCGGAGCCGGAGCGGCGCTTCACGTCCTCGCCCGCTTCGGGATGGCCGCCGCGGCAGGCCATCAGCACGCGGCCGCCGCGCGTCGCCAGATCGATGGCGACGGCCTTTCCGAGCCCGCTGTTGGCGCCGGTCACCAAGCAAACCTTGCCGTCGATGCGCCGGCTCTTGGGCACCGGCTCGATGGCAGGCCGTTCCGTGGCCCGTTGACCGATGGCTGCGCGAAGGGCGCTCGTGATGCTCTTCATGGGGGCGACTCGCTGGGAATGCGGTAGCGCGCTCGATAGGCGGCGAAGCCATCCGCTGTTTCGGCGCCGTTGATGCCAAAGTGGGCGGCGTTGTAGATGTGCCTTCCGTGGCGGTGTTGCGGGTTGCGCTGCATGGTGCGGGCAGCAGCCTCCTGCGCCTCAGCGCAAAAGAGGATGCCGGCTTGATGGTAGATCCGCTTGAGTTGCGCCTGTGGGTCGCGCATCACGTCGTGGTACAGCACATCCACGAAGCGGTCTGGGTCCGCTTGGCGGCGCACAGCCTCGGCCCGCTCGATCATCCGGCAAGCCTTCGCCGTCCAGTGACGGGCAATCGCCCCGGCGTCGACCCGGTCGCTGAACACCCCCCGTCCGTGGGCCACCATACTGAGGAACGAGGCCAGGGCCACCTGGGGGTCGCGGTGGGTTTGCACCACGGTCACATCGGCAAAGGTCGCAAGCACCGCGTCCAAGTGCTCCAGGTGATGGGGCGTCTTCAGCACCCAGTGATTGGCGGGCTGCTGCCAGTGCAGAATCCGCAGCAGGGTCTTAAGCTCCCGGTAGGCGGGGGCGTGATCCTGCCCTTCCAACCACTTCGCATAGCTCGGGACGTGCATCGTGGCTTCCGGGGTCTGGCTCATGAACGACAGGTCCAGCAGCAGGATGTCCTCCTCCGGCGCATCGTGGGCGATGGGATGCACGGCAAAGAACGCCGGTGCCAAGTAGGCGATGGTCCGTTCCGCCAATCGGGCGTGCCGCAGCCGCCGGGCAGACCCCCGCTCACCCTCGCCGGGCAGCGGCGTGGGATTGAGCGCCTCCCAGGACATCAGCGCCCGCATGTCGGGATGCGAGGCGAGGAGCCGGTGCAGCGCGGTGGTGCCGGTGCGCTGCAAGCCGGCGATCAGCACCACCTTGCCCAGTTCCAGATCATGGATTTCAGGGTGGCGCTTGAGCATCTGCTGTGCCCGCAGCCGATTCGCCAAGGCGCCCTCGATGCGCTGCCTTTGCAGCAGCACGCCGGTGGGGGTGAGTTCCGCCTCGTCGTTGATGGCGCGCACCAGCACCCGCAGCGCCGTCAGGCAGCGCTCATCGCCCAAATCCTGAAGCCCGGTGCGCCTGCGGGCATTGGCGAGCATTCGGTCGGCATCGAGCCGCCGCAGCGGCGCGGCGCGCGGCGTTCGGCGTGCCAGGGCGTTGAAGGCGGCCACGGGCCAAGGCCGGTAGGGGTGGGCGTAGTCGGTCGGCGTTTCCGCGATGCGCTTCACGACGGCGCGGGCGCTTGCCGCAGTGCCGCGAGTTCGCCGAGTTTGACCACGCGGGTGGCGGGTTCCGGATGGGCCGCCGCCCGCACCCAACGAAAGCACATGGTGCCCGATTCATGGCCGGCGGTTTCGATCCAGTTCGGCAAACCGGGGTCTTGGTGAGCCACCACCAGCCGAATGCTGCCGTCGTCCTCGTGGTGCGCCAAGTGTTGGTTGGTGTGAATCCGATGGTGGCGGTAGTCCAGCGACTCCATCCAGTAGTTGTTGAGCTGGAAGTTCCAATACTCGCAATCCGGCGGCAGCACTTCGATCAGCAGCGCTTCGTCCTCGGCCAGCGCCCAATGGCTGTGGTAGTAGGCGATGTTGGGGTCGCCGCCGGCGGTGTTGGACACGTCCTGGTCGAAGCGGGGCAGGGCGTTGCTGTGGCGCTGAAAGTCGCGCGCCCACTTGGCGAACATTAGGGATGCGCCCGCCACCAGCAGGCTCACGGACTTCAAGCCCTCGTCCAACTGCTGCGGCGTCAACGGCGAGGGGCGTCTATCCTCCGCAGCGCAGTTGATTCGCTCAATGGTCAGGTCGGCCGGCACTTCCCGGTCGCGGTCGGCAAAGGTCTGGCGCACGATCAAGGTGCCGGTCTCAGAAGTCATCGGCAGCCAGTTGCTGGGCTGGGGACGTTGGCTCAGGATCAGTTCGAAGCGTCCGTCGGCGTCCAGCTCGATCTCGGTGGCGTCGATGTGGCCGGTGGGCGGCAGGCCGCCGCCCTGCCCGTAGTGGCCGATGTGGGTGCCGAAGACGAGGTAGGTCACGGTGTTGCGCCGGCCGCTGATGCGGTACTCGTAGTCCCCGTTGATCGCCGCGGTCAGGTAGTGGTTGTCCGGGTTGTCGGCCCCGAGCTTGACGGTCTCGTGGGCCACCCGATGCAGCACCGGCGCCTTCGGGTCGGCGTGTTCGACGAAGGCCATCAACCCTCCGCGCGCCAACCGGCTGAGATAACGATAGCCCTCGGCCTGGTTGAAGGCGTCCTGCGGCGTGCCGGGAAAGCTCAACGACGCCCCGGCGGCCTTCAGGGTGTCGCAGAACTCATCCCACGCCCGCCCACTGACCACCCGCTCGGTGGCGAGGTCATCGGCCGTCTTGCCTGTGAGCCTTCGGACCAAAAGCAGGAGCCTACGAAACCCGGCCAACAAACCGATCGCGAGTTTCCTCATAGTGTGGCTTGAAGCCCCGTCACCACGTCCACCACCCGCTGGGCGGCGTAGTCCACCTCTTCCTCGGTGGTGAAGCGGCCGATGGTGAAGCGCAGGCTGGCGTGGGCGATCTCGTCGGGGACGCCGAGGGCGCGCAGCACGTAGGACGGCTCGATGCTCGCCGAAGTGCAGGCGGAGCCGCTGGAGACGGCGATGTCGTCGAGGGCCATCAGCAGGGTTTCGCCGTCGATGCCGGCGAAGCCGACATTGAGGTTGCCCGGCAGCCGCCGTTCCTCGTCGCCGTTCAGCACCGCGCCGGGGGCCTGCTTCAAGTGCGACCACAGGCGCTTGCGCAGGGCCAGGATGCGGGCGTTTTCGGTCTCCATGACGTTTCTCAAGATGGCGCAGGCCTCGCCCATGCCCACCACTTGGTGGGTGGCCAGGGTGCCGGAGCGCATGCCGCGTTCGTGGCCGCCGCCGTGCATCTGCGGGCGCAGGCGCATGGGCGGCTCCCGGCGCACGTAGAGGGCGCCGACCCCCTTGGGGCCGTACATCTTGTGCGCCGACAGGCTGATGAGGTCGATGGCCATGGCTTGCACGTCCAAGGGGAGCTTGCCGGCGCTCTGGGCGGCGTCAACGTGGAAGCGAACCCCGGCGGCGCGGCAGATTTGGCCGATGGCGGCGACGTCGTTGACGACGCCGATTTCGTTGTTGACGTGCATCAGGGAGACGAGCAGGGTGTCCTCGCGCAGCGCCTCGGCCACCTGCTCGGGACGGATGATGCCGTCCGCCGGGGGCACCAGCCAGGTGATCTCGAAGCCTTGGGCCTCAAGGTGGGCGCAGGTGTCGATCACCGCCTTGTGCTCGATGGCGCTGGTGATGATGTGGCGGCGGGATGCGCCTTCGGCGAGGCCCTTGATGGCCAGGTTGTCCGATTCGGTGGCGCCGGAGGTCCAGACGATTTCCCGGGGGTCGGCGTTGAGCAGCCGGGCCACGTCGGCGCGGGCCGCTTCCACCGCCTCTTCGGCGTGCCAGCCGAAGGTGTGGCTGCGCGAGGCCGGGTTGCCGAAGATGCCGTCGGCGAGCAGGCAGGCGTTCATCTTCGCCGCCACTTGGGGGTCCACCGGGGTGGTGGCCGAATAGTCGAGATAAACCGCTTTGCGCACTCAGGCTCCCCTAGGCTCCGCCTTTCAGTCGAGTCCGTCCCGCCGCCGGGGCGCTAGGCCAGTTGGCTGAGGATCACCTCTTCGGCGCGGCGGTCCTGCCGATGGGCGATGGACTGCACCTCCCGGCGTTGCACTAAGCTCGCCAAGGTGACCCGCTTGAGAAAGCCGTCGATTTCCAAGGACAGGTCGTTCCACAGATCGTGGGTCAAGCAGATGGTGCCGTCCTGGCAATCGGCGCTGCCGCGGCAACGGGTGGCGTCCACGCCTTCACCCACTGCCGCAATGATCTCGGAAATGCTGATCGACTCCGCAGCCGGCCCGAGCCGGTAGCCGCCGCCCGGCCCGCGCAGGCTCTCCAGCAGCCCGGCGCTCTTCAAGCGGCCAAAAAGCTGCTCCAGATAGGACGGCGAAATGCCCTGCCGCTGGGCGATGTCCGTCACGCTCACCGGCCCCGATTGACGGTGCAGAGCGATGTCGAGCATGGCGGTGACCGCGTAGCGGCCCTTGGTCGTCAGGCGCATGGCGTCATGCCCCTTTCCCACTGTGCGATGATTGCGATTGAGTATGCAATAGCTGGCCCAATGCGTCCACTTTGCGCGCCCGGAGCGAGCTGGCCCAATGCGTCCATTTTGTGCACCCGGAGCGAGGGCGTCCCGCCCTCGATGGGAATCCGGTGCCTCAGCGCGAGGGCAGGATGCCCTTGCTCCGGCAAAATGAATTTGGAGGATAGAGATGAAAGTGGAAACCACAGTCCATGGCCGCGTGGCCCTAGTCACCATTAACCGCCCTGAAGTCCGCAACGCCGTCGATGGGGAAACAGCGGCGGCGCTGGCCGATGCGTTCGCCCGCTTCGATGGCGACAGCGATCTTGACGTTGCCGTGCTGACCGGCGCGGAGGGCGTGTTTTGCGCGGGCGCGGACCTCAAGGCCGTCTCCGAAGGGCGCGGTGCGCCGAAGCTCAAGCCCGAGGGCCGGGGGCCGTTAGGCTGTACGCGCATGCTGCTGTCGAAGCCGGTGATCGCCGCAGTGGAGGGCTTTGCCGTGGCGGGCGGCCTGGAGTTGGCGCTCTGGTGCGATATGCGGGTGGCTGCCGAGGATGCGGTGTTCGGCGTGTACTGCCGCCGTTGGGGCGTGCCCCTGGTCGATGGCGGCACCATCCGCCTGACCCGCCTGATCGGCCACAGCCACGCGCTGGACCTCATCCTCACCGGCCGCGGTGTGGCCGGGGAGGAAGCCAAGGCCATGGGGCTGGCCAATCGGTTGGCGCCGCCGGGTCAGGCCCTGGCGGCGGCCATGGCGTTGGCGGAAAGCCTCACCGCCTTTCCCCAGCTCTGCCTGCGCAATGACCGGCTGTCCTCCTACAAGCAGTGGTCGCTGCCGCTTGACGAGGCGCTGAAGGAGGAGACCCGCCTTGGCTTGGAAGTGCTCGCCTCCGGCGAAACCCGGCGCGGTGCGGCGCGCTTCGCCTCGGGCAAGGGACGCCACGGCGACTTTGAGCGAATCTAGCGCGTATAATGCGCGCCCCGTAGGCAGGGCCGAAGGTCCTGTGCCGGAACACACCCTTCCTGAATTGTTGAACGGAATTGCGGAGACCTCTATGGCCGTGGAGCGCACGTTATCCATCGTCAAGCCCGATGCGGTGGCCCGCAACCTCATTGGCGAAATCTACTCGCGCTTTGAACGCGGCGGCCTGAAGATCGTCGCCGCCAAGATGCTGCGCCTGGACAAGCCCCGGGCCGCCGGCTTCTACGCCGAACATGAGGGCAAGCCGTTTTACGAGGGGCTGTGCGCCTACATGACCTCCGGTCCCATCATGGTGCAGGTGCTGGAAGGCGAGGACGCCATCGCCCTGAACCGCCGGCTGATGGGCGCCACCAACCCGGCGGAGGCGGCGCCGGGCACCATCCGTGCGGACTTCGCCGAATCCTTGGACGCCAACTCGGTGCACGGCTCCGACGCCCCGGCTTCGGCGCAGCGCGAGATTGCCTATTTCTTCGAACCATCGGAGATTCTCTCCGGCCCTTAAGGCCGTTCGGATGAACAACCTATTCGACTACGACCGCAAGGGGCTCGAAGCGGCTTTTCAAGCGGCGGGACACAAGGCGTTCCGCGCCCGCCAGATCATGAAATGGGTCTATCACCGCGGCGTTCGGGACTTCGCCGCCATGACCGATCTCGCCAAGAGCCTGCGCGCCTGGCTCGGGGAAACGGCCTCCCTCGCGGTGCCCGAAGTGCGCTCCCGGCGCGACTCGGCGGACGGCACCATCAAGTGGGCCATGGGCCTGTCCAGCGGCGACGCGGTGGAGACCGTGCTGATACCGGAACCGGGCCGCAACACCCTGTGCGTCTCCTCCCAGGCGGGCTGTGCGCTCGACTGCAGCTTTTGCGCCACCGGCAAGCAGGGCTTCAACGGCAACCTGACCACGGCGGAGATCATCGGCCAGGTTTGGCTGGCCAACGAGGCGCTCAAGGCGGACGGCAGGAGCGTGAGCAACGTGGTGCTCATGGGCATGGGTGAGCCGCTGCTCAACTTCGATGCCGTGATTCGCGCCGTCAACTTGATGATGGACGACCTCGCCTTCGGCATCTCCAAGCGCCGGGTGACAATATCCACCGCCGGTATCGTGCCGGCCATCTACGATTTGGCCGAGGTGAGCGACGTGTCCTTGGCGGTGTCCCTGCACGCGCCGGATGACGCGCTGCGTGATGAACTCGTGCCCATCAACCGCAAGTATCCCTTAAACGAACTGCTCGCCGCCTGCCGCCACTACGTTGCTGGCCTCGGCGAGCGCCGCGCCCTGACCGTGGAATACACCCTGATCAAGGGCGTCAACGACAGCCTCGCCCAGGCGCGGGCGCTGGCGCGGCTGCTGCGCGGCCTGCGCTGCAAGATCAACCTCATCCCCTTCAACCCCTTCCCGGCCTCGGGCTTTGAGCGCCCGGGAGCCGGCACGGTGCGGGCCTTTCAAACCGCGCTGCTCGATGCCGGTTACGCAGCCATGCTGCGCACCACGCGGGGGGACGACATCGGTGCCGCCTGCGGCCAGTTGACCGGCGCGGTCAGCGACCGGACCAAGCGCCAGTCCCGCTATCTTGCCCGCGTGCAAGTGGCGGCGGGAAACTAGTCGTGGCCGAGACAGCCGAAGGCCCGGGCGCGGCGCTGCAGGCGGCGCGCGAGGCGCGGGACCTCAGCATCCCGCAAGTGGCTGATCGGCTCAAGCTCTCTTCGGCGGCGGTGAGCGCCTTGGAGGCCAACGACTGGGACCGGCTGCCCGCGCCGGTGTTCGTGCGCGGCTACATCCGCACTTACGCCCGGCTGATGGCCTTGGATGACGAGGAACTGCTGGAAGGCGGGCAGAGCGCCGCCAGCGGCGAAGCCGGAGGTAATTTTTCGGTGGCCCAGACCCTGGAAGGACGGCGTGGCCTGGTTTGGTGGGTCGCCGGGGCCGTTGCCGCCCTGGCCGCCGCCATCGGCGGCGCCCTAGCCCTGTTCTCGGATCGATAGCCGTGGCGAACTTGGTGCGGGGCATGCGCGACGTGCTGCCGGAGGAGGCCCGGCAATGGCGCGCGGTGGAGCAACGGATCGTCGGTGTCCTCGATGGCTTTGCCTACGAGGAACTGCGCCTGCCCTTGCTTGAGATGACGGAGCTGTTCGCCCGCAGCGTCGGCGCGGCCACCGATATCGTCGAAAAGGAGATGTACAGCTTGGTCGATCGCGACGGCAGCAGCATCTCGCTGCGCCCGGAGGGCACCGCCTCCTGCGCCCGGGCCATGCTGGCGAGCGGCCTGTTGCGCAATCAGGCGCAGCGCGTGTTCTACCGCGGCCCCATGTTTCGCCATGAGCGGCCGCAGATGGGCCGCTTCCGCCAGTTTCACCAGATCGGCGCGGAGGCGTTCGGGCCGCCGGGGCCGGACGTGGATGCGGAGCTGATCCAGATCGGCGTGGAGATTTGGCGGGCCCTCGGCCTTACCGACGACATTCAGTTGGAGCTCAACACGCTCGGCGCACCGGCCGCCCGGGCCGCTTGGCGTGATGCCTTGGCTGCCTATCTCAGGCCGCACCGCGCGGCGCTCGATGCCGACAGCGCCCGCCGTCTGGACCGCAATCCGTTGCGCATTCTCGACAGCAAGGCAGCGGACACCCAGGCGTTGCTGGCTGATGCTCCGCGCTTCGACGATTACATCGACGACGAAAGTGCAGAGCACTTTGAGGGGCTCAAGGGGCTGCTCGACGAGTTGGGCATCGCCTACGTGGTGAATCCGCGCATGGTGCGCGGCCTGGACTACTACGGCAGGACGGTGTTCGAGTGGACCACCGAGCGCTTGGGCGCCCAAGGCGCGGTATGCGCCGGCGGACGTTACGACGGCCTCGTTGAGATCATCGGCGGCAAGCCGACGGCGGCGGCCGGTTTTGCTTTGGGGCTAGAGCGTGTGCTGCTGCTGCGGCAGGCGGTGCAAGAGGCGGCCCCGGAGCCGCCGGTCGATGTCTATTGCTGCGTTCTGGAACCGCAGTGGCAGGGCGCAGTACTCGCCACCGTGCAGCGGCTGCGGGACGGATTGCCGGGGCTGCGCTTTCGGGTGCACGCGGGCGGGGGCCGCCTGAAGAGCCAGCTTAAGCGCGCCGACCAGTGCGGTGCCCGTTGGGCGCTGTTGTTTGGGGAAGATGAATTGAGGGACAATCGCATGGCCCTGAAGGATCTGCGCTCCGGCGCCCCCCAGGAGGCGCTGACCGCCGAGGCCGTGATCGAGCGTTTGCTCGGCGGGACGGCTTGAGCGGCGTGGAGACGGTCCCGTTCTGGGCGTAATCAGGAGTGCGGTGAGTGTCCGACTATCTCAGTGATGAAGAGCAGCTTGATAGGCTGAAGACTTGGTGGAGCCAAAACGGGACCGGCTTGCTGGCGGGTCTCGCCTTGGCCGTCGCCGGGCTGGTCGGGTGGCGCTGGTACGACCATTCGACGACCGAAGCGCAGCACGCCGCGTCGGACCTCTACGAGTCCTTCTTGGCGGCGGAAGGCGAGGGGCGCATGGCCCTGGCCGAACAGCTTGATGAAACAATCGAAGGCAGCGCCTACCAAGCGTTCACGCTGCTGCACCGGGCGCGGGAAGCGGTGGAAGCCGACAATGTCGAGGCGGCATCGGCCTATCTGCAAAGCGTCATCGACGCCGGCACCCCGGATTCGCTCAAGGATCTGGCCCGCCTTCGCCTCGCCCGCCTGCATCAGCAGGGCGGCGACAGCACGGCGGCGTTGGCCGTTCTGGCGGGCGTGCGCGGCAGTGGCTACCGGGGGCTCGCCCAGGAACTCAAGGGCGACATTCACGTGGAGCAGGGCGAACAGGCCTTGGCCCACGAGGCCTACGTCTCCGCGCGCCAGGAGATGGGCGATGACGCCAACCGGCCGATTCTGGACATAAAGATCAACGACACCGCGCCGGCTGACGTCCCGGTGGCGGAGACCGCCGAGCCCGAGCCGAAACCGGAGAGCGCGGAGCCCGTACCCGAATGAAATATCTGCTCGCCAAGACTCCATCGAGTCGGAGAATCGAGGGCAAGGTGCCCTCGCTCCGGGCTTCGATCGGGGCCGACTCCCGGAGCGAGGGCGACCCGCCCTCGAACGATCTGCCGCAGGCAAAGCGCCCGCTCCGGGCTTCGTTCGGGGCTGACTCCCGGAGCGAGGGCGACCCGCCCTCGAACGAGCTGTCTCAGGCAAAGCGGAATGGTTCTAGGCCGAGATTCGCCCGCATCGTGCCCTTGCTGGCCGCCGCCCTCTTGGCGGGCGGCTGCAGTTGGTTCTCCTGGATCCCCGGCATCGGCGGCAAGGACGACAAGGAGGATGTGCTCAAGCCCGCCGAACTGGTGGACTTTGAGCCCGAGGCACGCATCAGGCAACTGTGGCGGTCCAAGATCGGCAAGGGACTGGGGCGCAAGTACCTGCGCCTGGATCCAGCGCCCTTGGCCGACCGGATCATCGCCGCCGACGGCTACGGCGTGGTGGAGGCCCGGGACCGCTTTTCCGGCAAGCGCGTCTGGCGCGCCAACATCGGCCAAGACGGGCGAGCGGACCGCTCGCCGAGGACCGGCGTGGGGCGCTTCGTGCCGAGAATCCGGCTCGGGCTCTTTGATCGCCGGGACCCGAGCTTCGTCAGCGGCGGCGTCGGCGTCGGCGACGGTTTCGTGCTGATCGGCACCACCGGCGGGGCGCTGGTGGCGCTGTCGGCAGCCGACGGCAGCGAGGTGTGGCGAATCCACGTCGGCGCGGAGATTCTCAGCCGGCCCGCCACCGGCGACGGGGCCATCTTCATCCAAACCATCGATGGGCGGCTGCTGGCTCTTGAGCAGACCGACGGCACGGTGCGCTGGAGCTTTGACAACCAGGTGCCGGTGCTCACCCTGCGCGGCAGCGCTTCGCCGGTGTTCAGCGGCGACATCGTCTATGCCGGCTTTGCCAACGGCATGGTCGGCGCCATTCGCACCGGCAACGGCGAACCCCTGTGGGAGCATCGGGTGATGCTGCCGGAAGGCCGCTCGGAACTCGATCGCATGGTGGACGTGGACGGCTCACCGCTCATCAACGGGCCGCTGCTGTACGCGGTGTCCTACCAAGGGCGCCTGAAGGCGCTGCGGGTGGCCGACGGGGCTGCGGTGTGGCAGCGGGAAGCCTCAAGCTACCTGGACCTCGCCGCCGGCTACGGCCAAATCTACGTGGTCGATGAGACCGATGCGGTGATCGCGATCGACGAGCAGACCGCCGAGGAGGTGTGGCGTCAGGAGGCGCTGTACCGCCGCAAGCTGTCCAGCCCAGTGGCCTTCAGCAACTACTTGGTGGTTGGCGACGACGACGGCTATCTGCACGTGCTGGCGCAAAGCGACGGCCGCTTCCTTGCCCGCCGCAAGCTCGATGGCGACGGCCTGCGCTCCGGCATGGTGGTGGTCGATGGGCGCACCCTCTACGTCCTTGGCAATTCCGGTTCCCTGTACGCCATCGAGATCGAGGCTCGGTGATACCCCAGATCGTGCTGGCTGGCCGCCCTAACGTCGGCAAATCCACTCTGTTCAATCGCCTCACCGGCAGCCGGGATGCCTTGGTCGCCGACGTGCCCGGCCTGACCCGCGATCGGCGCTACGGCCGCGCCGTGCTGCGCGGCAAGCCCTGCGTGCTGATCGACACCGGCGGGCTGGGTGCGGACGGCGAGTTCGCCGAACTCATCGGCGAGCAGGCCGAGATGGCCCTAGCCGATGCCCACTGCGTGCTCTTCCTGGTCGATGCCCGGGCCGGGCTGACCGCGGGCGATGAGGCCATCGCCGAGCACTTGCGGCGCAGCGGACGGCGCGTGGTGCTGGTGGTCAACAAGATCGATGGCCTCGATGCCCAAGCCGCCGCATCGGACTTCGCCGGTCTCGGCTTTGCGGACACCCATCTCGTCGCCGCCAGCCAAGGCCGGGGCGTTACCGGCCTGACTGCTGTTCTCGCGGGCCTTTTGCCGGACGCGCAGGCCCCGGCGGAGCCGGACCCGGAGGTCATTCGCACGGCCATCGTCGGCCGTCCCAACGTCGGCAAGTCCACCTTGGTCAACCGGCTGCTCGGCGAGCAGCGCCAGATCGTCTTTGACCGCCCCGGCACCACCCGCGACGCCATCGAGATTCCCTACGAGCGGCGCGGCGAGCGTTTTTTGCTGATCGACACCGCAGGCGTGCGGCGCAAGGGCCGGGTGGAAGGCGTCGTTGAGAAGTTTTCAGTGGTCAAGGCGCTTGATGCCATGGAACGGGCCCATGTCGTGGTGCTGATGCTCGACGGCGAGGAAGGGGTGGTGGACCAGGACCTGCACGTTCTCAAGCTCGCCGCCGATGCGGGCGCCGGGCTGGTGGTGGCCGTCAACAAGTGGGATGCGCTAAGCGGCGATGAGAAGCGCCGCCGGCAAGTGGCGCTCGACCGCCGCCTCGACTTCATCCCCTGGGCGCCCCTGCGCTTCGTATCCGCCTTGGGCGGCCACGGGGTGGGCCGTTTGATGGAGGAGGTCGTGGCCGTGTTTCGCCGCGGCCGGTTCGCCGTCAACACCGCCGCCCTCAACCGGGCCCTCAACGGCTTGGTTCGCGGGCACCCGCCGCCGTCGAACCGCGGCCGCCCCATCAAGCTGCGCTACGCGCACAAGCTCGGCGAGTATCCGCCGCGGATCGGCATTCACGGCAACCAGGCCGAGGCGCTGCCCGCCAGTTATGTCCGCTACTTGGAGAACGGCTTTCGGGAGGCCTTCGACCTGGTCGGCAACCCTGTCCGCCTAACGTTGCGCAGCGGCGGCAACCCCTATGCGGACCGAGTCAACAGGTTAACCCCGCGTCAGCAGCGCAAACGCACCCGCATGGTGCGCCGCCGCAAGCGGTGAAGTGGATTGCGTGGCCAGTTCGAGGGCAAGGTGCCCTCGCTCCGGGATCCCCTCCGGAGCGAGGGCGATCCGCCCTCCGGGATCCCCCTCCGGAGCGAGGGCGACCCGCCCTCGAATAGGCCGCTTGTGGTGGAATTCGAGCGAGGGCAAGATGGTGCGCCGTGCCGCCAAACGAGAAGGACATGAACACGATGCGCAATCTATTCCATAAAAAAATCAATCAGTTAGCTATTTCGACCCTGATTGCGGCATTTGGCTTCGTCAGCGCGCAGGCGGCGGACATGGAGACCGAGTGCCATAAGCTGTACCGGCTGACGGACATTTCGCACGCCATTGAGCCCGGCATCCTGGTCGCGGCAGGCAACGGGCTGCCCGCCCATTGCCGGGTGCGCGGGGTGGTCAATCGGGCCATTCGCTTTGAGGTCCGGTTGCCGATTGCGGACTGGAACGGGCGCCTGATGTTCACCGCCGTGGGCGGCGGGGCCGGGGTGATCGGCGACACCACCTCCCTGCTCGCCGACGGCTTCGCCATGGCCTCCACGGACACCGGGCATGAGATCAGCGAGGGATTGGATTACTACCGCCAGCCGGAAGCCTTGATCGACTACGCCTACCGGGGCGTTCACTTGGCCACCCTGGCGTCGAAAAGCGTCATCGCCCAATTCTATGGCCGAGATGTCGAACACGCCTACTTAACGGGTTGTTCCAACGGCGGCCGGGCGGCGCTGATGGAGGCGGTCCGCTTCCCCGATGACTACGACGGCATCATCGCCGGCGCGCCGGCCTTTCGGTTCCAGGAGTTCGCCTCCTGGATGATCGCCATGCACCGCCTGCAAAGCGCCCACCCGCTGACCGACGAATCCCTGCTGCTGCTCGACAACGCCTCAAAGCAGGCCTGCGATGGCCTCGACGGCTTGGAGGACGGGGTGATTGACGACCCCCGCCTGTGCACGGCGGATGTGCTCGACCTCGATGCCTTGGCGTGCGCCAATGGGCAGACCGAGGGCTGCCTGACCGAGGGACAGATCGCCACCGCCCGAGGCCACTACGAGGATTTGACCAATGCCGCTGGCGAAGTGGTCTCCTACGGTGTGCCGCCCGGCGCGGAGGCGGCCGGCGACTGGGCGTTTTGGATGAAGCCCAATGAACAGATGGACGGTGTTTCGCCGATCGGCCTGATGGAGGACATCCTGACCGCGCTGATGCGTTTCGAAACCGATTTCAACGCCGATGAGTACGACCCGGTAGAAGATCGGGATCAGATCGCCGATGTCACGTCCCCGCTGGACGTGCGCTCCGGCGATCTGTCGGAGTTCCGCGACCGCGGCGGCAAGCTGTTGATGTACCAAGGCTGGAACGACTACCCGCTGCGCCCGCAGCGGGCCATCGACTACTTGACCAAGGTCGAGCGGGCCATGGGCGGCGCCGAGGCCACGAGCGATTTCCTGCGCCTGTTCATGGTGCCGAGCATGACCCACTGCGCCGGCGGGCCGGGGCCCTGGCAGGCCGACTACGTGAAGCCCTTGGTGGCTTGGCGGGAAGAGGGCAAGGCCCCGCAGCGGATCATCGGCGAACAGCCGGGCCCGGTTGCCTTCGACCACTTGGCGCCGGACGCTAGGGCCGTCCAGCCGAACCGCTTCACCCGGCCCCTATGCCCCTATCCCGAATACGCCAAGTACCGGGGCCGGGGCGATCAGAACGACGAACGCAACTTCGACTGCGTCAACCCTTAATCGCCGAGGAGAGTCTTATGGCGGATGAACTGGTTTTCCACACCCACCCCCAATCCCGCGGCCGCATCGCGCGCTGGATGCTTGAGGAGGTTGGCGTCCCCTATCGGGTGGAGACTTGGCAGTACGGCGACGAAATGAAGTCGGAGGGTTACCGCCGGATCAACCCGATGGGCAAGGTGCCCGCCATTTGCCACGGCGAGCAAGTGATCACCGAGACGGCAGCCATCTGCGCCTACTTGGCCGACGCCTTCCCCGAAGCGGGCCTCGCGCCGCCCCTCGACCAGCGCGGCGCATACTACCGATGGCTCTTTTTCGGTGCCGGTCCCCTTGAGGCGGCGGTCACCAACCGCTCCATCGGCGTGCAGACGAGCGCCGATCACGAGCTGATGCTGGGGTATGGCAACCTCCAGACCGTGATGGACGTCCTAGAGGCCGAATTGACGGCCCGGGACTACATCGCGGGCGACCGTTTCACCGCCGCGGACGTGTACGTGGGGGCGCACATTACTTGGGGCCTCAACATGATGGAGACCTTGGAGAAGCGGCCCGCCTTCATCGACTACTCCGAGCGGGTGAGCGCCCGCCCGGCCCAGCAGCGGGCCGCCGCGCTCGACGATCAGTTGACCGCGGACATGGATCTCCCCGGCTAGCCGCCGTTCAGGATCGCCATCACGCGCACCGGGTCCACCCGGTTGCCGTTCAGGCTGACCGACCAGTGCAGGTGGGCGCCGGTGACCCGTCCGGTGGCGCCCACCTCGCCAATCATCTGGCCGCGCGCCACTTCATCGCCCTCCGCCACCGAAATGGCGTTCATGTGGCAGTACATGGTCACCAGGCCTTGGCCGTGATCGAGGAAGACGGTCTTGCCGTTGAAGAAGAGCTCCCCGGTCAACACCACCGTGCCCGGCGCCGGGGCGTGGATGGGGGTGCCGGTGTGGGCGGCGAGGTCGAGGCCGGAGTGCGGATTGCGCGGCTGGCCGTTCAGCACCCGGCGATGGCCGAAGACGCTTGACACCCGGCCGGTCGTCACCGGCAGCACGAAGGGGGAGAGGTCGAGCGGGCGCGCCGTGAAACGCCGGTACTGGGCCAACTGCCGGGCAGTCTCCTCGCGAATGCGCGCCAGATCGCTTTCCGGAGGGTTCACCAAGCGATCGTTGGCAATGGTCAGGTGCTCTTCGGGATACTGCTTCGCGGTGACTTGAAAGCGATGGCTGTGGCTGCCGGCGGCGCCCTCGAGCTGCAGTTCGTACTCCCCAGGCTCGGTGCTGATGTGTAGGCCCACAAAGGCCTGGCCGCGGTGGATCATCACCGGATGGTCTTGGAATCGGGCGGAGTCGTAGCCCGACGGCATCTCGAAAAGATAAACCCCGCCGGGCACCGCCTCCGCACTTGCCCCCAACGAGACGGCGGCGCAAAGGAGGGCGGATGCGGCGGCCAGGAGCCGACTCATGGTGGTGCCTCGGAGCACTACTCGCCCATCGTCACCACCAGGGTGGCGCCGTACTGCCGCGGCTGGGTGGGTGCGGCGAAGGCGAACAGGGTGGCCACCGGGGTGCCGCCGAGGCGCTCGACGTTGTCGGACAGGTTCTTGCCCCAAAGCGCGAAACGGTAGCGTCCGTCGGCGGACTCCCAGACCGCCTGGGCGTCCAGGGTGGTGAGTTCGTCGCGCACGAAGCCCACGTCATTGGGGGTGGTCAGGGCCATTTCGTCGGTGTAGCTGAGGCGACCCCCCAAGGTCAGGGAACCCATATCCGCGAGGTCGATCTCATAGGAGGCGCCGATGCTCAGGTCCCACTTGGGGGCGCGCACCAGGTCAAGTTGGCTGTTGTCGGTCTCGATGCCGTCGCCGGTGAGGTCGGCCACGAAGCCCTTGTACTCGATGTCCAAGTAGCCGATGTTGCCGTTGATGTTGAATCCGGGCGCGGGCACGAGGCTGAACGAGGCCTCCGCCCCGAACGATTCGGCGCCGGCGGCGTTGTCGGTGAAGGTCTCCTGGCCGGTGGAGGTGGGCGCCGCCCGGATCACGCCGCGCTGCAGGTCCTTGTATTCCGCGTAGAACACGTTGGCGTTCAGGCGCAGCCGGTCGTCGAGCAGGTCGCTGCGCATCCCCACTTCGAAGTTGTCCACCTGCTCATCGTCATAGGGCGAGGAGAACACCGGCAGGGTGCCGGCGTTGTTGACGAAGCCGCCGGATTTGAAGGCCCGTTGCCAGAAGGCGAACAGCATGACCGCATCGGTTGCCTGGTACTCGACGCCCAGGCGCGGGGAGAAGGTGGTCCAGCTCTCGCTCACCGGTCCGAATCGTACCGAGGGGTCGAAGTCGGTCGGGTCGCCCGGGTCGCTGCCGGAGTGGGGCACGCCGTTGCAGGGTGCCGTCTGCGGCGTGGCGCCGGGCGGACAGGCGCTGTCGTTGATGGCCATGCCGAGCACGTCATGCTTCTTCTCGTAGGTGAGGCGCCCACCGGCGTTCAGGGTCCAACGCTCGTTGAGGTGCCAGTCGAACTGGGCGTAGCCGGCGACGGAGTAACGCTCCTGCTCATTGGTGCCGTAGCTCACCGCCGGATTGTCCCGGCCGTATCCGCCGCCGCCGAACAGCGCGCTGTCCAGGAAGATCCACAGGTACTGCTGCACTTGGTAGCTGTCCTGCAGGTAGAACACCCCGGCCAGCATATCGACGTTGTCGTTGAAGGTGGTCGCAAAGCGCGCCTCGACCTGGGTGGAGTCGAACTCCTGCAGGCGGGTGCTGGCGAAGACGTCCCAGTTGTAGCCGTCGGTGTCGGTGGTGATGTCCTCCTCCACGTCCCGGTGGTTGAAGATGAAGGTGAAGGTGCCCACGTCGGTTTCGTATTGGCTATCCAGGGTGATGCCCCAGATGTCCTGCAGCGTTTGGTTGGGGTGCAGGTTGAAGCCCACCTCGAAGGGGTCGCTGCCGTCGCCGTCGATGTTGAAGCGCTTGTCGCCGAAGGGGTCTTTGCAGGGGAAGCCGAACAGGGTATGGACACTTGGGTTGCCGCTCGGGCCGTTGCCGAGGGGCGGCGGCAGGCTGGTGGGCTGGTAGCACTGGGTCCAGTTGGAGGTGCCGTCGCCCTTGTCCTCCCAGTACTCGCCGATCAGGTCGATGCGCCAGGCGTCGTTGGGCTCGAACCGCAGGCTCGGACGTATCATCAGGGAACGTTCGCCGTTCTCGCGGTCGCCCTTCTTGTCCTCGTCAATGCCGGTGACCAAGGTGGCGGTGGCGGGGTTGTAGCTCTCCAGCACGACGCCATCGTTTTTGAAGAAGCCGGCCAGTTCATGGTAGTTGGCCGCGATGCGCAGCGCCGCCCGGTCCCCCAAGGGCAGGTTGCCCACGGCGCCTAAGTTGCGCCGCCCGGCGTTGCCCACGTCGATGTGGGCCTCGAACGCCTGGGCGTCGAGCTGTGGCCGCTTGGTGCGCACGGATATGGCGCCGGCGAAGGCGTTGCGGCCGTAGAGGGTGCCCTGCGGGCCGCGGTAGGCGCTTACCGACTCGATGTCGAACAGGTCGAGCAGCGCCACGGCGTTGCGCGAGTAGTAGGCGTCATCGACGAACACCGCCACCACCGGGTCGGCAAAGCTCTCGATGCCGGCCGTGCCGATGCCGCGCATGCTGAACGACGCGGCGGCCTGGAACAGGCCCACGTGCTCAAGCTGCACGTTCGGAATGGCGTGGTTGAAGTCCTCCAAGGTGACGGCGAACTCCCGCTCCAGGCTCGGGCCGGAGAAGGCGGTCACCGCCTCCGCCATGCTCTGCACGTTCTGGGCATCGCCACGCTTGGTGGTGACCAGAATCTCCTCAATGACGCCGGACGTGTCCTGCTCCGCTGCATGGACACCGCTGGCGGCCCCTAGTACCGCCCAAGCCACTAACCAAAGTGATTGCTTCATTTGCCTCTCCTTTTGAATCCGTACCCGACCACTGCCCGTCGCATGGAATGGACCTCTGCGACGAGGCATCGATTTGACATAGTTTACAGGGACGAAGGTTGATTGAAACGGATTCGGCTGCGATTGGGTTTACGGGTGTGGCGGGTTAGCCATCAGGGTTGTCCAGAAGCGCATCATGTCTTCGTGGAAGTGCTTGGCTTGGTCGTCGGCGGCGCCGATGTGGGCGCCGCGGCGGCCGTAGCCGGCTCGGAAGCTGCGGATCATTAGGTCGCGTTCGCTGAGTGCCGGGTCGGCTTGGCCGGTCCAGGGGTCGATGAGGGCGCCGTCTTCGGCGATGTAGGTGGTTGGCGCGTCCGGAGCCACCGAGGCGTCGGCGACCATCTCGATGGGGGTGTCGCGGTCGAAGCTGTGGTGGGCGCCGGCGAAGATTCGGCAACTGGCCTCGCCGCCGCACAGACGGATGGCCTGCATATGGCCCTGCACCTGCTGCGGCAGGCACCACTCGTCGCGGTCGCCGATCACCGAGCGCACGATGGCGTGGCCCACTTCCGGGCGCTTGAATTGCTGGCCGCACCAAGGGTAGGCGGCGTACACGCCCACCAAGGGCTGGGTGCCGTCCTTGACCAACCGCGCCATGCAGGCTGCGGACAGGATGGCGGAGCCACCCCGGCTGTGGCCCTGGGCGCCGATGCGCATGCCGTCGATGTCGGCGCGGGCTGCCAACAGCTCGGCGGTTGCCAAGACGTCCCAAGCGCTGGCGGCGAACGAGTACTGGGCTTGGTTGGCGACGGTGGAGGTGACGCCCCGGGTGCCGAACGGGTCGATGACGCAGGCGGCGATCTGCGCTTCGGTCAAGTACACGGCCTTGGCGACGTGGGATGGGGCGACGCCCAAGCTGCCCGGCACCACGACCACCACGGGCCAAGGCCCCTCGCCTTGGGGCAGAAACAGATTGCCGAAGATCTCCGTCGCGGGCATGGCGCCGGTTTCCGAAATCGCTTGGTGGAAACCGGTGGGATTGGCGGTGGGAATGCGCAGCACCTCGCCGCGAATGCCGTTGTCCAAGGTAACGGGTGTGTCCATGGGGGATCCTCTAGTTTTCTTGATCGCGGGAAAATGTTGTCACTTGAGCCAAGCATCTTGGCCGGCGACCGTTTTCTCGTTAGCCGGAGGCATCGTCTCGTTAGGTCAAGTGCAGCAGGCGCGCGAGTTGGGCGATCAGATCATCGAGGCCATCCAGCGTCACGCGGCGGGCGCTCAATCGGTCGAGAACGGCCTCTGAGGCGGGGTTCATCTGAAGGCTGTTCGCATCGCGGGCTACTACTGCGAAGCCCGGCCCCATGCCGATGATGGCGATGTCGAAATCGGCGGATGCCGTTGCGGCCTGGTGCTCGCTCGTCACGTCCCTTGTTCTCGTGTCTTCGGTTGAAACTACTGAACACCGTGCATCCATCGGCGCAGCATCGGCGACATGCCCCAGATCAGGAAGCCGGTGGCGATGGGCGCGATCACCAGCAGCAGGTAGAAGCCCGGCAGGCCTTCGATCAGGAAGGTGGCCTCGCCGCGCTCAAGCTGAACCGAGTAGCGGGCCACCAACCCGGCCAGCAGGTTGGACAGCGAGAAGGAGAAGAACCAAAGCCCCATCATCACGGATTGCAGGTGCACGGGCGCGAGCTTAGTCACCATGGACAGCCCCACCGGCGAAAGGCAAAGCTCGCCCCAGGTGTAAACCACGAAGGTAATGAGCAGCCAATGGGGCGCGGCCAAGCCATCCTGCGCGTCCATCGCCCCGAACACCATGGACAGGAAGGCGAGGCCGAGCAGCCACAGGCCGAGGGCGAACTTGGTGGGCGTGGAGGGGTTTAAGCCCCGATGGTTCAGGAACACCCAAAGCCAAGCGAACACCGGCGCGAAGAGGATGATGGCCGCCGGGTTGACCGACTGGTACCAAGTGGCCGGAAAGGGCGAGTCGAGCAGGCCCCAAAGGGTGCGGTCCGTGTTCTGGGCCGCGAAGACGTTCATGGAGCTGCCGGCCTGCTCGAAGGCCGCCCAGAAGGCGATGTTGGCGATGAAGGCGAGCACCAGGATGACGCCGATGCGCTGCCACTCCACGCGGCTTAGCGGCGGCCCCGGCGTGGTCTCGCCGACCGGTTCCGTCTCGCCAGCCGGCTTGGCCTGGGCCTTCGGCGGCAGGCCGATGCCCGTAAGATAGCGCGAACGGAAGGCCTGGTAGGCGGTGATGCCGAGGATCATGCCGATCGCGGCCGACCCGAACCCCCAGTGCCAGCCGACGGTCTCGCCCAGGGTGCCGGCGATGAGCGGCGCCAGCAGCGCGCCGACGTTGATGCCCATGTAGAAGATCGTGAAGCCGCCGTCGCGGCGCTCGTCATTGGGGCCGTAGAGCTGGCCGACCATGACGCTGACGCAGGGCTTGAAGAAGCCGGTGCCGACGACGATCAGCGCCAGCCCGCCGACGAAGCAGAGCAGGGCGCCGGGGCCGGTCTGCAGCGTGACCGCAGCGCCGGCGGTGATGCCGAACAACTCCGTCCCCGCCAGCAGGATGTGCCCGGCGGCGATGATCCAGCCGCCAACGATCATGGAGCGGTGGGTGCCCAGGAAGCGGTCCGCCAGCCAGCCGCCGACGATGGGCGTGAGGTAAACGGCCCACGTATAGATCCCGTACAGCAGATAGGCCGCCTCCTCCGACCACCCAAAGCCCGGATTCAGGTTGGCCGCCCCGCCGGCCAGCTCCTCGCTGGTGGAACTGATCAGGTAGAGCACCAGCAGGGCGCGCATGCCGTAGTAGCTGAAGCGCTCCCACATCTCGGCAATGAACAGAACCCAAAGGCCCTTGGGGTGATGCATGGCGGTGGAACTGCGGTGTTTGGAGGCGGGCTATTGTTTCCTAGCGGCGGGAGCGCGTCAAAGGCACCGCAGTGGAGGTCAGGAACCCGCAGCGGCCTCCGCACGGGCCAGCAGTTCCGCTCCGTCGCGGCACTGAACCACCCAGTCGCCCACATTGGCCAGTGCCATGGAATCCGCGATGTGGCCCAGGATCGGCGACAGCCGTTCCGAGATCGCGTCGCCAAACCTAAGCCGCGCTTGCCGCACCGCCATGTCCCGTTGGTGCTCCAGCCCCCGCTCCAAGCCTTGGACTCGGCCCTGCTCCAAACCCTGCTCCAAACCTCGCTCCAAACCTCGCTCCAAGCCTTCCTGCAGGCCCGTCTCGCGGCCCTCCGCGAACCACTGCTCGGTCCATTCCTTCGCTCGTTCGGCCAACATGGTTGTGCCCTCCTGCAAGTCCTCAAATGGTGTCCTGTCCGCCTCCGGGAAGCGCAATGGCAAATCGTGCGTTGCCTGCGCCCCCACGTCAAGCAGGAGGTAGCGCGGGTCGGCGACGTAGGGCCTTAAGCCCGGGCGACGGCTCCACCAACTCGACGAAGTCGAGGGCGGAGTTCCAAGGGCGCCGGTCGGCAGGAAACAAGCGCTTTTCGAGCAATGCCTTGGGGGTGTGCGCGGCATGCTCCGCCCAGACGCCGAAAATGGCGCTTTGATACGGGGCTCTCAATATGCGGTATGGTGCGGAAATGATGTAATATCGCACCACTTGGACTTTGGGGGAAGCAACGTTGTCGCGACAAAGCATTTCATTCACTGCGCCCAACTCTGAGTGGCTTAGCAGAAAGGTGAATGTCGAACGCGAATACAAGAGCAATAGCGAAGCGGTCAACGATCTCATCCGCCAGGCCCGTGGGGTCGAGGCGACCCGCGCTCGGCTGATCGAGGCCGAACACAGCGGATTCACGGAATTGTCTCGCGAAGAGATACGCGCCGAAGTTAGAAAGGAGTTGCGGCGCGGTGGCGAGATACAGGATTAGCGAAGCCGTCGATTCTCATTTTCGTCTTTTCGTTATAGTGAATAAAAGCTAGATATAGGTAGTCACTAAAAGCTATTATTGGGCGTAGTTTCGTTGGGATTGGAAATTCACAACCGCTATGGCCACCCCACAGGAGAAGCTGGCTGACGCCTTGGGGGCCCTTAAGGCGCTTCAATCCAGCGGCGTTACCGCCATCCGCACTAGTCAGCTCCGGCCCGCTCAACTGCGGCTTCTGCTTGCCCAAGGTTTTTTGCGGCGGGTGATGAGGGGCTGGTACATCGCTTCCCGTCCGGAGGCGCATGATGCAAGTGAAGATTGGCCTGCGGTGTTTTGGCCCTTCTGCATAGACTACCTCAATACCCGATTCGGCGACCAATGGAGCCTGTCGCCGGAGCAGTCCCTAAGCCTCCATGCGGGCAATGCCAGGGTGCCTGCGCAGTTGCTGGTGCGGGCGCCAAGGGGCCGCAACAAGCCGACCCCATTGGCTCACGGGGCATCGATCATGGAGTTGCGGACCGAACTGACGCCCTCGGAGCACACCGAAATCAGCCCTGGCCTGCGGGTTTACAGCCTGCCTGCCGCTTTGGTCGCCGTCCCGCCCCCGTTCTATAGGCGCAATCCCACCGATGCGCGCATCGCCCTGTCCCAGATCCGGGATGCGGCCGACATCTTGGCGCCGCTGCTCGACGGCGGCCGAAGCAAGGTGGCCGGCCGATTGGCGGGAGCGTTTCGCAACATCGGCCAGCATGAGATGGCGGAGAAGATTCTGGCCAACATGCGGGCGGTAGGCTACAAGGTGTCCCCGGTGGACCCGTTTGAGCAGTCGGTGTCGGTTGCCTTGCGCCTGCGCGAGCCTTCCCCCTACTGCAACCGGTTGCGGCTCATGTGGCAACAGATGCGCGAAGCGGTCATTAGCCGATTTCCCATGCCGACGGGACGGCAGCTCGGTCTCGATGATTTCATGGCGCAAATGGACGCCATCTACACGGAGGACGCCTACCACTCGCTATCCATCGAGGCTTACCGGGTCAACTCGGTGTTGATTGAGCGTGTTCGATCGGGTGAATGGAACCCCGACGGCGTTGAGAACGACCGTGAGGCCCGTGACGCTTTGGCGGCGCGAGGCTATTGGCAAGCCTTCCAAGCCGTGAAGCGAAGCGTGGCGCAGGTGCTCCAAGGTGCCCAATCCGGCGAGGTGGCGGAAGGCAGCCACCATGAATGGCACCGGGAATTGTTCGCCCCGGCCGTATTGGCTGGCATATTGACGCCCGTTGACTTGGCGGGCTATCGCAACGATCAGGTTTACCTGCGGGGCTCCCTGCACACCCCGCCCGACAAGGAGGCGGTGCGCGACTGCATGCCGACCTTCTTTGAACTGCTCCAGGCGGAGCCCAGTGCAGCCGTGCGGGCGGTGCTCGGACACTTCTTCTTCGTGTACATCCACCCCTACATGGATGGCAACGGCCGACTGGCCCGCTTTCTGATGAACCTGATGCTGGCTTCGGGGGGATACGCTTGGTTGGTGGTTCCCGTGCAGCGGCGCAAGGAATACATGGACGCGCTGGAAGCGGCGAGCGTCGGCGGCGACATTGGCCCGTTTGCAGCCTTTCTAGGTGATTTGGCGCAGCAGGAAGAGTAGATTGAGCAGCACTTGGGACGGCTGTGCAAAGATGGCGGCATCACAGGCAACAGGTGTGGCGCGCGGCGGCGCGTCTGGCCCTATGTTGAGAAGATGGTTGGGCTTGGGAACCGTTCTGGTCGCTTGCCTTGCGGCAACAGGCGCCTGCACGGCCAGGGAGGAGGCGACGGTGGCGGAATTGCAGGCTCGGCTGCTGAGCCAGATCAAGGCGGACGCTTGGGAGACCCGGGGCTACACCGGGCGCGGGGTGCTGGGCGATCGCGTCATGGCGGCCATGGCGGAGGTGCCTCGGCATGAGTTCGTGGACCGCTACGGGCCCGCCGCAGCCTACGCCAACCGGCCCTTGCCCATCGGCCACGGGCAGACCATCTCGCAGCCGTACATCGTCGCGCTGATGACCGACCTGCTCGACCCCGAACCCGACCACGTGGTGCTGGAGATCGGCACCGGCTCCGGCTACCAGGCGGCGGTGCTGGCGGCCTTGGTCAACCGCGTGTACAGCATCGAGATCATCCCCGAACTGGCCGAGACGGCACAGCGGCGCCTAGCCCGGCTCGGCATCGAAAACGTCGCCGTCAAGACCGGCAACGGCTACTTCGGCTGGCCGGAAGCCGGCCCCTTCGACGGCATCATCGTCACCGCCGTCGGCCCGGACATCCCCCCGGCGCTGGTCGAGCAGTTGAAGCCGGGTGGCCGCATGGTGCTGCCGGTGGGCACCCAGTACACGGCCCAGAACCTCACCGTGGTGACCCGCCGCGCCGACGGCGGCACCGACTCGGAGCAAGTGCTGCCGGTCGCCTTCGTGCCGCTGACCGGGGACCACTGAAGAGTTCGCGGAGTTTGGCTTTAGCCAAACTCCAACCGAACCCGCGCAGCGGGTTCGCATTGACACGAAACCACCAGCCGCTAAACTAGCCGCCCTTCCTGGCCAGCGGGTGTTTAGCTCAGTTGGGAGAGCGACGGCCTTACAAGCCGTAGGTCGCAGGTTCGAACCCTGCAACACCCACCAGCTGGCAAGGTCTGCGGAGCGGTAGTTCAGCTGGTTAGAATATCGGCCTGTCACGCCGGGGGTCGCGGGTTCGAATCCCGTCCGCTCCGCCATTCAGTACGTTCTAACCTATTGTTTTAGCATAGTTTTTTCGGGAGTGTGGGGCTTGGCCCTGCACTTGGTGGAGCAGCCGAGTCTCGATGGTGGGCACCGGAGGCGACTTTGGAGGGGCTCCGCGAATAGTCTGGATTGACGTCAACGAAGTCGCATGAATGCAGGTAGTGCATGAAAATTGGATTGGGCTGGTTCATCGCGTTCGCGGAAGTGGGAGGTCCGTGTGTCCCTTGGATTGGTGTGCAGGGGAGCGGCGAAGGACTGACGGGTTAGTCAGTGAGAACGAGCGGGGGAATTCGGGGGATCTAGACATTGGCACGGTGGTCGGTGTCACGGGGTGGGAGTGGTATGCCTTCCACGGGGGCACCACTTATAGCCGGACGACTGTGCTTTGCAGCACAGAGCCTCGCGATTTGAGGTACAGCAGAAACACGGGCACGATGCCCGAGTGAGAAAGGATAAGGAGCCACGATGCCGTATCGAAACAAGACTTTTGTGTCGTTCGACGGGGACACGGATATTCACTACTACCGGCTTATGCAGGCGTGGAAGCAAAGTGACGGAATAGACTTCAACTTCTACGACGCCCATGATCTGAACACGGCACGGGACTCCAGCCAAGAAGAGTCGATTAAGGCCCAGCTGGCGGCTCGGATGCGGGCGACGAAGATATTCATTTTACTGGTTGGAGAACATACGCGGTACTTGAGGAAGTTCGTTCGTTGGGAAATCCAACAGGCGCTCAAGCGCCGACTACCGATTATTGCGGTCAATCTAAACGGAACGCGCCATCTTGACGATGCGAGGTGCCCTCCGTTGCTGCGAGGAGAGCTCGCGATTCACGTCAGCTTTAACGCATCTATCATACAATCTGCGATGAACGAATGGCCTTCTCTTCACAGCGAAAAACAAGGGAAGGAGTCTGGCCCGTACTACTACGATGACACTGTGTACAAGGGATTGCGTCTATGACACTGAGCCGATTTCGATTCCAGGCCATCGCGTGGGTCAAGAAGGCATGGTCAGTAAGAGCTCTCTCCAGCATGTTCGGGGTTGCCGGTGGTTTCTTCCTGCTTTATCGGATAGCGGCTTTGTCTTTGGAGAACACGGTTATTCCCCTACTTTTGGAACAGTATTGGTGGTTTGGTTTTGCTTCGGGATTTGCTTGGGCGTTCTGGACCTGTAAGCCGCAAACTTCGATCGCCCACATACTTGCAGGGCGGGACGTGACGCTGGAGATTGCTGTGGGGGACGTCTTCTCGTTCAGTGGCGACCTTGTCGTAGGTAGCAATACGACGTTTGACACAGAGGTGTCGAATAGGCTCATTTCTAGAGATAGTGTCCAAGGCCAGTTCTTGACGAAGTACTACGCGGACAATCACGACATGCTGGATAAGGACATCCGTGAACAGCTAATTGATCTTTCGGGAGAAGAGCTCGCTGGAAGCCGTGTTGGCAAGAGCAAGAGATACGAATTGGGAACAGTCGTACAAGTTCACCCTGATAGGCGGAATCCGGACCACCGAGCTTATCTTCTAGCAATCGCTAACATTAAAGAGAATGGCGTGGCGCAAGGTGATTTTGAGGGGCTCAAGCGAGCGCTGGCGGAGCTATGGCTATACGTGGGTGAGCGCGGCGCGATTTCCCCGCTGGTTTCGCCCGTTCTGGGTACCGGTTTTTCGAGGCTGCCAGCAAAGAGAGAAGAAGTCGTTCGCGAGATATTCCGATCTTTCGTGGCTGCCTGTTCCGATGGTGTATTCACGCGTCGATTCACAGTCGTTCTTGGCTGGCAAGACGTTGTTGAGCACAAGATATCGATTGAGGAGCTTGGGTCATTTGTTAGGCATATCTGTCTTTACGCCGACCATTCGAGAGCTGACGCGGATCCGATTGGCGCACCGGTATAGTCTAACCAAATGCCCATATGGCGGCAGATGGTGTATTGGTCGGGCCTGCATTCGTTCGTCTGGGAAAGACTTTGTTTGGTCGTCGATATAGACATCCTGATAGACGATCAGATGAACCTCGTATTAGTCCTGACTTTATCTGCCGATGGAAACAAGAGGGCTCGAAACGCAGTGAATTCCAGCTAGGATATTGCACGAGTCGTAGTTGAAAGATGGTAGAGTGTCAATGATGAACTAGAGAGTTGTCTCATTCTTAAGTGGGACATCCACCGTGCCATAACGTTAACACAACACACTTGTTTTACATCCTCCAAAGGACGTCCGGTCGATATGGAGTTCGCAGGCGCCGAGTTCACCGCAACGGCGTCGTGTTCTTGGTCGTCGCCGCCGACCGTTGCGTGGTGCTGACACAGACGGCTGCGCTGGGCCACCTTATCGGGGCGGGCAGTGACTGACAGGGGGTGATCATGGCGTACAGGATGGTCATCGTGCTTCCCCCGACGCGATGTACGATGGTGGGCACTTGGCTAATTGCCTTGGGGTTGGGCGCGAACAGGTAGCGTAGCGGATACGGAACACTAAGGGGTGGTACGGCGACTTTCAACTAATCGTGGTAGAGAAAAGCGAACAATGAAAATCCGGCAGCTAAAGGTGAAAAACTTCCGCAGCGTCGCGGAAGGAGAACTTCTGTTTCCCGGCCACACAGTGATGATCGGTGGAAACAGCGTCGGTAAATCCACGATGTGCGAGGCTTTGGATCTCGTGCTGGGGCCGGATCGGTTGAACCGAAACCCGCCGATAGACGAGCACGATTTCCTTGATCGGGAGTATCTGGATGAGGAGGGAGCGCCGGTTCTGATCGAGATGGAAGTCGTTCTCACCGATTTGACAACGGAGGTGCAGACCAGATTCCGCAACAACCAAGAGTATTGGGACACGGAGTCAAGTCGCCTTCTCGACGAAACAGCATCGCCCGAGGACGTTGATCGGGAGGAGGTGGTCCCTGCCCTTCGAATCAAGTTTGAAGGTCGCTACGACGTGGAAGAGGACGAATTCAGGGCAGAAACGTACTTTGCCAGCCCGCCTTCAGATGACGGGACGCGTCGGGCGCGGGTGTCGCGTGCGGCGAAGCGATTGTTCGGCTTTATCTACCTGCGTGCGCTCAGGACCGGTGCAAGGGCGCTCAGCTTGGAGCGCGGGTCGTTACTAGATGTCATCTTGAAGCTAAAGGACGATGAGCGGTCCGCCATGTGGGAGAAGACCTTGCGGGCGATGGAGGAGCTGGATCCACCGATCGATGAGATACCACAATTGCGGGTGATTCTGGACGAGATCGATGCCAGGGTACGCCGTTTCGTGGGGTTGTCGAACGAGGATCGCACGTTTCGGCTGTATCCGACCGCGTTGACGCGGGAGACCCTACGCCGGTCCATCACGCTGTTCGGTTCGTCGGAACGTTCGAACACCCCGGTTCCCTACTGGCGTCTAGGATCGGGCGTCGTGAATTCCATGGTGTTCGCTCTGCTGACGTTCATAGCCGAACTCAAGTCGAACGTGATCTTCGCCATGGAAGAGCCGGAGATAGCGATACCGCCGCACACCCAACGCCGCATCGTGCAGTTCCTGCAATCGAAGATGAACCAGTCGCTTCTGACGACGCATTCACCTTTCGTGCTCGAGCAATACGATCCGGTCAGCGTCATGCTGCTGGAAAGGGAGTTCAACGGCAGCGTCGAGGGACGGCGTATCGAGGTGACCGGCATCAAGGCAAAGACCTACAAAGGCAATCTTCGCCGAGTGCTCGCCGAAGCGATGCTGGGCAACGGCGTTTTGTGCGTCGAAGGTATTTCTGACGGAGAAGCGATCTCATCCGCCTCGTCGGTCGTGGAAAAGGAAAGGGGGATGGAAGCATACACACCGCTTGACCTTTCCGGTGTGACGATCGTGCATTGTGATGGCGATGGCGGCATATTGCGGTACGGGGAGTTCTTTCGTGGCCTCGGTCTGAGTACCTATGCGTTCTTCGACCGGCAACAGAACGATGCGATCGCCGATGAGATCCATGCACGGTTTGATGCGGCATGGGAACTGGAGCAGACGGGCATCGAGTATCTGCTTGCGGACGAAACAGCAATCGATGTGATTCACGAATTCCTGAAGGAGGCGGAGGAGTGGGACGACTATCCGTCGAACTCCCGGAACGCGGAGAGGTTCACTTACGACCCGGACGTCGAGGACAAGGGTGTCAGGAGGCTGTGCAAAAAGGTATTGAAAGCCCGTAAGGGGTCGGGCTATGCACAGCGTCTGGTGGAGCTGTGTTGTGAGGACGATCTACCGAAGGTGATCGTAGAGGCGCTGGACCACATCAGCCAGGACTTGCCAAACGCACTGACGGACGATCTCTCCGGCGAGGAAGCGGATGAAGATGACGAGGGATGGTAAGCCGAGTGACGTTCGGACTCCGCATGGCGAAGACGATCCGGAGGATCGCTTCGATATCTGCGCCAAGCGGCGAGCCATACTAGAGGGGACTGGCCACATGCTCATCGTCGGGGGGCCTGGGTCGGGGAAGACTACGATTGCGCTGCTGAAGGGGCGTCGCGCCGTGCTCGAACGGCTGCGTCCGGAGCAGTCCGTGCTGTTCCTCAGCTTCTCGAATGCCGCGATTCGTCGGATAACAGAAAGCGGCGGCAACCTCCTCACACCCGAAATTGAACGGCAGGTGGACGTGAAGACCTACCACTCCTTCGCGTGGGACATCCTCAGGTCACACGGGTATCTGCTGTCGACGCGAAGAAGCGTGTCGGTGGTCGGGGCGCACGACGCGGCGGTCATGCAGGCGGGGTTGGACGAGGCGCAGTGGAATGCGGAAGAAGCGCGCCTGTTCTCGGAGGAAGGTCGCCTGACGTACGACCAGTTCGCACCGCGCGCTGCGGACCTGCTGGAGCGAACCGCGGTCGTGTGTGCATCACTCTGCGACGCCTACCCGTTGATCTTGGTGGACGAATTCCAGGACACCGATGAACACCAGTGGCGTTTGATACGGACGCTGTCGGGGAGATCGGAGATCATTGCCCTCGGGGATCCCGGGCAGCGGATCTACGCGTGGCGAAAAGGAGTCAGTGAGACACGACTTCAAGACTTCTCCGAATCGCTCGGCGCCGTGACGTTCGACTTCCAAGATGAGAACAACCGAAGCCCCGCGACAGGGATAGCCGGATACGCACGCAGCCTGCTATCGCCGACTCAGCAGGTTGATCTGCCCGATGACATCGTCTGCAAGCACTTTGGTCCAGGACGGTTCGAGGTCGGGCTTCGCTTCGCGCTTGCCGAGACTTGGAAAGAAACAGTCAAGCGCGCGGGGCGACGGGATTTGACCGTGGCGGTAGCGGCCCGCAGCCGGGTCATGGTCCGCCTAATTTCGGACGCGTTGGCGCGACCGTTGCTCAATCGCGGTAAAGTGCATAGGCCGATTCCCCATGATGTGATGTTTGATGAAACCCAGATTGCTCTCGCGGCTAGGGTGGTGGCGTTCGTAATGGGATCGCAAGGGGATCCGGAGAATGCAAGGTTGGCGGGTGCCTTGGAGAGGATAGGGGCCGTGTTCCGGTCATCGGGGAAAACGACCGCAGTCCAGACATCCGACCGACTTTCGCGATGGGCAGAGAAGTGCCGGGGCAGCCATGTACCGAAAACGAAATGCGTCAATGCGCTGACTACCATCTTCAAGGAGCTCGATGCTGCGGGTTTCGTGGGCGCCCCGACTGAAGACTGGCTTGCCGTTCGGCGGTTGTTCGAGGGTGCAGACGCGGACGAACTGAAGCGCACGGGCGCCCATGCGCGGTACCTGCGCCTTCTTCGGCGGGGATCGGCCATCGAGGACGGACTGGCGGCGCTGTGGGCCGCCAGCCGAAGCTATGCTGGCGCCGAGGCCGCAGTGGACGAGGCGATCGTTCAGGACCAGCTAGTGGATAGCCACACTGCGTCGTCTGGAATCAGCGTGATGACAATGCATCAGCTAAAAGGGCGCGAGTACGACGCGGTGGTGCTGGTGGAAGACCGGCATCGGACTTTCCGGGGGAGGGAGGTTCGCCCGCCGTTCATGGAAACGCGGCGGCTTCTCCAAGTGTCACTCACCCGGGCGCGGCACTTCGCCTATATCTTGTCGAATGTAGACAACGCAACCCTAGACGCAATCATGGCCGATTGAGGTTCTGTGTCCCTATACAGTGCGGCTTTCCGCTAGGGGCAGCGGCGCATCCTCGACTTGGGGATTGAGTATTCACGAAAGGTCGTTGTCAGCCTTGGGCAGGCTCCCGGAGAGAGCAGTTTTCCACAGATTCCGACTCCGCAGGTACTATGGGGCCATAGCCGAAAAAGGAAGTTGTAGGCCATGACTGCCAGCAATCCACACGCCGAATTCTCACAGCTTCGCGAATCGATCACAACGCATGCGTTTCTTGGATCGATAGGCATGGAGATGTGGAGGCGTGGTCACTACAGCGCGGAGATCCTGCGGGCGGACTTCGACGCCGGTGGCTATGATCTGGTGATATGCGCCAACGGCGTGACGAGGCACATCCAGTTGAAGACTAAGAATCTGTCTGGTAGCCGCGCTTCCTACAGCACGTCTCAGCGTCTGGCTGAACAGCCGAGCGGGTGCGTTGTGGTGGTACATGTCGACAAGAAGACTCTCGCGACTCAGCAGTACGGACTGTTTGCTGGCCCGCCAGGGCACCC
Source organism: uncultured Pseudomonadales bacterium (assembly GCA_964598305.1). Classification (GTDB taxonomy): domain Bacteria; phylum Pseudomonadota; class Gammaproteobacteria; order Pseudomonadales; family Azotimanducaceae; genus Azophilus. Next base: position 35,376 of record CAZRBP010000015.1, read on the forward strand.
GCTGCCGAACATCAAGGAATTCAGGCGAACGAAGCACACGAAGGCCGACTCCACAGGCTCGAAGGCGGTGCGGAAGGAACGGTACGAGGTGCCAAAGAGCAAGTTCGAGCTTTTCGAGGGCATGGCGGACCTGTATGACGCCCTATTCGGTCCAGAGTGATTGGCTGCGCATCCGCTCGCCCATCCACTCACCCATTAGCTGAACCGGCTTGGAGCCGATCCCGGTTCGCGGCATAAAACCAAGTGAGTCAGCACTTCGGATGAGTCTACTGTGGGAATATGGGGGACAAGAAGTAAAACGGAGGTGGTATGGCCGAAACGGGCACCAACGCCCGCACGGTAGCGCGAGTTTCAACCCTTGCCAGCTTCTACTTGGGCTGCATCGAAGCTGAGCAGGCAGCAGCACTCGCTGTACGGATTGGCGGAAACTACCTGGAGGCTGGTGCGGGCTTTGCCGAGGAAGGGACAGCGGTGCCAATCGCAGATGATTCGAGTGCCGCGAAGTGGTGCTCGAACCGCCTGCGCGATGATCCCCAGGGCTTGGTGGCCCTTGGCTGGCCGGTCTGCGTAGGGCTGGAGCCGCAATCCCGCGAACTGTCCATCTCTCCGCTGCTTGTGGGCGACGCCCGGGTATTCCAAGGGGACGGCGATGTGTGGCGCTGTGAGCGGGCGGGCGGTGGCGTGGACCTGAACCCGGCGGCACTGAGCCTGCTGGGCTTTTCGGCTGGAGACCGCATGGCGATTGAGACAGCCGTCGCCCAAAGCGTCGCAGTCGATGAGGCCAAGGGGCGACGGGAACGAGCCGCAGCCATACTACGGGAACTCACTGAGCATGGGGTCGAGGGGCTTGCGGACATCGACGCAGCTCCGATGACCCGCATAGAAGGGGGCAGACGCAGCGAGGTAGTCAACGCCGCTGTTCTTCTGCCGCCCTCGTCCAGCAGCACCCTAATCCTCAATCTTGCCAAAGACTTGCGGGGACTTGCCGACAATGACGGGGGCCTTGGCGCGGCGTCAGTGGTGTTTGGCAGTGGCCTCGTAGAAAGCACCCCGGAACCTGTGGATCCCGGGCCAACCATTAGTCACTCATCTGTGCAGCAGGACAGGGCCATCCACTCTGCGATGACAAACCCGCTGACCGTGGTGACCGGCCCGCCCGGATCAGGCAAGTCGCAGGTGGTGTTGAACACCGTGGCGGCGGCCATCTGCCGGGGGGAGACGGTACTGATCGCCTCGAAGAACAACAAGGCCGTTGATGTTGTGGTCGAGCGCCTGCGTGCGACTGCCCCGCTCTGCCCGGTGGTCCGTGCCGGACCTGCTTCGCAACGCCAATCGCTGGCCAGCGAAATCGACCGCCTGGTCGGCGAGGCCGAGCGTGCCGAACCCGTACAAGGCCTCGTCGATGCCAGCGACCAGTGGCACCAAGTTCACCGGCAGGTTCGGGCTGTTCACGAGAAGCGCGAGGAGCGCCTGTCGATACTGCACGAGATGACGTCGCTCGAAGGTCGGCTCGCCGACAGGCCCCTACATGAGGGCGTTCCTGACAGCCTAGAGAAGGATGCCATTGAGAGCGCAACCGCGAAGGTAAATGCGGCGCTCCGCAAACTCGACGACCCCCGCCAGCTCCAAACGCTACGTGATCTTGATGAGCTGGCGCGACACGATGGGCCACTACCGGAGGGGTTGCCGGAAGGTGTCGCCCCCTCTGACGTCGAAGCTGTGGTCAATGACGTTGGAGTTGCGCTCAAAGCGCTTGCGCGTTCTCCCGGCTGGATTTCCCGCCAAGGCAGGCGGCGACGGAGATTGGCCGCGGTGCACAAGGCTTTGGAACGCTTTGGCGAGCAGGTGCCGCATCTGCGGGAGCGAGGGTTGAGCAGTGTGGCGCAGGTGGACCCTGGGCAACCCGAACTGGGGGCTGACGAGGCTCGCGACCGGTTCGCCCAAGTGGCGGCGGAGGCCACTGACGCTGCCAAGAGGGCTAACACCTTGCGACAGCTGAACAAGGTAAGGGCGGATGTAGACAAGCGAATGGCCAGCGTAAGGGAGGCGCTCAGGGCGTTCGGCGATTGCGCACCGCATCTGCGGGAGCGAGCCGAGGCTTGCTTCGCCGACATCGACCTGCTTGCCACCGATTCCAGCATCCACGAGGCTGGCGAGATGTTGGATGCGATCTGCAGGGAAGCCAGCCGCGATGTCGATTCCGTAGCCGATAGAAGGCGACGCGAAGCCCTGCGCAAACGCCTTGGTGGGCTTCCGGACGTCCACGATTCCGAGGATGGCTTGTGGGCGCTTTCCGAGCAGCGCTCGAAGGCGGGCATGGCCCTATTCCGGGCGAAGACTCGCCAAATGCAGACGGACCGCTCCGAAGCGTGGCAAGCTGCGGGGCGTCTGGCGAGCCGCATTCAGGCGGCTGCGAAAGGCAACGCGCGCGTCTCCGATGTGCATGGGCTGGTGCCTAAAGCCCTGCCCGCCCTGCCCGTGTGGTCCGTTACCAATTTGTCGGCACGGGGTACGCTGCCTCTGGTTGGTGGCCTGTTCGACTTGGTGATCATTGACGAGGCATCCCAGTGCGACGCCGCCTCGGCGCTGCCGCTGCTGGTGCGGGGGAAGCGAGCCATGGTGATTGGCGACGAGCATCAGCTTCCGCACATCACAACGCTAGGCGAACAGCGCGAGGAAGTGATCGCGGAGCGTTGCGGATTGGCGACTGAAGATCTCACCGCATTTGGCTACAGGGCTAACAGCTGCTTCGGCCTAGCGCGAGCATGCCTCGCGCGCCCACCCATCATGCTCGACCTACACTTCAGGTCCCACCCTGCGGTAGTGGAATTCTCAAACCAGCAGTTTTACTCAGGGAGGATGACCATGTGTGGAAGGGCGCGGCCGCCAGTGGGAATGTCCGCCATTGAGTGGTTTGAGGTGTCCGGGCGCTGTGAGCGCGGCATGGGCAACCGCAGTTGGCAAAACCGCCGTGAAGCGGCAGCGGTGGCGGCCCGCGTGGCCGAGGACCTAGTGACCTACCAGCGGGGGAACCTGTCAGTCGGGGTGGTGACCCCTTTTGCCGCGCAGTCGAAAGCGATCTTGTCGGCGCTGCGGCGGGAAAGAGTTGACTCCGAGGGCATCGAGGTCGCCACGGCGCATCGATTTCAGGGGGACGAGCGCGACGTCATCTATCTCTCGCCGGTTCTCGACGAAGGATCAAGCCGTCAAGTGGCGGACTTCGCGGCTGACCCGAACTTGCTGAACGTGGCGCTGACCCGCGCCCGCTGCCGGATTGTGATCGTCGGCAGCATGGCGGCATGCAGCAAGCACCCGAACCACCTAAAGGAATTGGCGGCACATGTGAGCAATCTGGAGGCAGACGCCTTCGACAGCCCGTTGGAGCGGGATATCCACGCTGCCTTGCGCGAACGCGGCATAGAAGCAGAACCAGGAGTGGAGGTTGATCGCTATCGCCTTGATCTGGTTGTGCGGCGAGGAGATGCGATGGTGAACATCGAGTGCGACGGCGCACCCTTTCATGTTGAAGATGAACGAGACGATGAGCGGGACCGGGTGTTGCGGGAGAAGGGTTGGGCCGTGGTGCGGTTCAGCGGGCGGCGCATCAAACACCGGCTCGACGAGTGCATAGACGAGGTCGTTAGTCTGCTGCCGCCGGAATCCAGCTTGGGGCGGCTATAGTTTCTCAAGCTAGATTGCCACCCCTACATATGGGAAGTTCGGGAACTCGGCTCGGCACGGGCCACCCGGTTGTTAGACTGGGATCCCAATCGACGCTGATTGCCGCCCTCCAGTAGACTCGCAGGAGTCCCCGTTGCCAAGGATTGGACAGATCACATGACTCCAGCGGAACGTGTCGCCTCCGACACTTGGCATCGGCTGGGCCAAGCTGGCTTAGTTGGAGCGCGTCTCGGCGAAGAAACGCTGACCGACCTCCTGATTCTGGATATGCTCCCGCATCGGAGGACGAATGGCTTCGGCATCCATCACCCAACGAGAGCGCAAGAGTTCCAGTGGGGAGCGGACATCCTGCTTTTTGTCCGCTATCCGGACGGATCCGGCCGTCGCCTCGCTGTGCAGGCGAAAAAGCTCTACGGCACCGGTCGCTACGGGGCGCTCGAACACAAGGACGAGTACGGAATTCGTCAGATTGACAAGCTGGACCGATTTGCGCGTCAGTGGGGAGCCGTTCCGACGTACCTACTATACAACCATGTGGATCCGTTGCCCCTTTACACGCCCTACTGGCATTGCTGTCGAACCTGTGATGCCGCGCAGCTCGGTTGTACTTTGGTACCTTCCTGGTGCATTCGCGATGCGATCGGGTTTCGGGGCTGTCGGAACTTCCGAGCAATACATGCCAATGAGTCAACTCGCCCTTGGCGTTGCGTTTTCGATTGCCACAGACCTGTCGATCAAGTAGACGGCCTTTCGATGCTGCGACCGGAGCCGCGATTCGCCGGTGACCAAGTTGTGTTTGTCGGACGAAGGCCAGATTGGCTCAGGACGGACTCAAACGGCTTAGATGCCCTGCTCGAGGTTAAGGGGCTGCTCTCGGCAACCGACCTGCGAGGTCTTCTGTCAGGCTTCGTGCGTGTGCCCGACGAGGAACCTGGGGACGTAGAACGGACCTACCCGCGTCGAGTACTGGTTGTGGACACCGGCGAATTTGGCGAGGAACCGGAGAGCGAGTAGCGTGGATTAGCATCTACATCGAACCGAGCGATGCTTCGGCTGCGCGACGCCCTCAAGCCCACCTTCGTTCGATGCTGTTCCCCGGTTCGAGGGTGTCCGCCCTCCCTTGAATCTAGGAATTTCCACAGAAACCGTTGACATGTACTGTATGAAAACCCATCATCAAGCGCGACGTTGGTGTTGGACAGATGTCGTCCCTATTCATGGTTGAAGCAGACCAAGGCGCGTTGATCGATTCAGCGCGTTTTACGGTTGACGATGGCCTGTCGGCGGCACGAGCGCTGGCGTCGTCGGTCGATGCGGACGAGCGGTTCGAGTTCGCGCGGGCAG
>CAZRBP010000016.1:0-40043 GCA_964598305.1 uncultured Pseudomonadales bacterium
CGACAGCGCCACCGCATTCAAGTCGACACCACGGAAAAATGCCAGAAAACGCCTTGTATTCATGCCATTATGCGAAAAACAGGTTCAGTTAACCGGACACTAGTGAGCGGAGGACAGAAACGATGTTGGGAATTTTCTCCGTCGAAGCGCAGTGGAAGGACGACTACGAGCTGCCTGCGAAGCCCATGCTGGACGCAGTGGCAAGCTATCCGTGTGCCGAAGTGGAAAGTCACGTTGCCAAGACGGTAGGCGAATTTCAGGGCCACCTACTGGATTGGGATAGGAAGGGTTCGGAGTGGTGCTTTGTTCATCTTTGGTTCCATGGCTCCCCGGGCAGCGTTTCGGTCGAATCTTCCACCATCGATCTCGACGACATCCTGTGCGCCTACCGCAGTAAACACGAGAACAACTGGGGAAACTGCGTAATGCACTTCGGCTCGTGTGCCACGATGTCGGCGGACTCGTCCAAACTACAGGAATTCCTTGATGAGACAGGGCTCACAGCCATTTCCGGATACGAAATCGACGTCGGCTGGATCGAGCCGCTGGCACTTGAGTCAATTTACCTGCATTACCTCCGGGAAGAACTGCAAAAAACTTCGAGCGGGGCAACCGAGCGACACCTAAGAGTCGTCCGGGACAAGCTGACGAATTCCCGGCACACCGCAGATCTCTGTCAAGCGTTGAGATTCAGGATGGTGATCAGAGGAGATTAGCAAAGCGCTAAGGCAACAAGTCACGGGGTGGCAACGAATCGAGCGAGCAATTCGGCACCCTCATCACACTCGATGATCCAACCGGCCGCATCAGTGAGCCGTTCAGGATGATCAACTCCCTGTAGCCGTTCGGCGAATTGTCGAGCGGTCGCCGAGTCGAACTTCCGTTCAACCATCGTCACAAGCAGTGTGCGCTGCTCCGCGAGCCCTTCCTGAAGACCAGCCTCGCGTCCCTGCTGTACACCTTGCTGGTGCGCCCAGCGACGGTGGCCGCCGAGCTGCGGGTCGTCGTCCGGCCCGGTTCCCTCGCGCTTGCCCAGCTCCCGGCCCAAGCGAGCCAAGTCCTTGAGCGTCGCCGACGACATCTGCTCCTCGTTCAGCGCCATGTGGATCGACGACGCTTTCCAGCCCGGAAAGGCTCGGCTCGTCTTCGCCTCCCGGTAGCCGCCTTGCTCCAGCAGGTAGATCGTCAGCCCTCGCTTCACCTTCGCGGGCCGGCTCTTCGAGGAGACGTCCGGCGTCTCAACCCATACCTCCGGGAAGCCCCAGAACTCGTATATGCCCAACTTCGCGCGCCGCACGTCCGTCGTGTGGTCCACTTCCAGCACCACGTCCGGCAGCGGATCCGAGCCGATGACAACCGCATCGGCATCCGTACTGCTGCGAAACGTCCGTGGATTGAGGTAGATGGTCTGGTCCGCGCACATCACCTTGCTGGGACGGCCCTTCAGGTCGCGCACCATCAGGAATGCGTTGCCGTAGCAGCGCACCCGCGAGCCCCGCTCCTGGGATAGGCGGCTCAGCAGCTCGGCCAGCACGTTGCAGGGCGCCTCATGCACGAATCCGGCGCCGTCACGCAGCACCCAGGCGGTCTTGAGGCCGGCGTCCCAGTACTCGATGCGCCCGTCGTAGCGCGCAAGCTGGCTCCAAGTCATGGGGACCGGGTCGCAGTTGGGGAAATCGAGTGGCGGCTCTCCGGCTGCGGAGACGGGTTGGGGATCAGTGATTGATGGAGGCCCTGGAACGTCTTCCACGGGAATTCCTGAATGCGGTTGGCGAGATCGCCATCGTACTCCCGGCGCATGGCGAAGCCAAACATTCCGCTCCTGAAGTACTGGTCCAGTTAGAAAGCCCTGCATGAACAAGCAACTGAGCACCGAGGAAGCCCATTTCGACTTCTCAAAATAACGAAAAGTGACATATTGCCTGCGCTATGTGTGCATTGACGCAAGCCCGATCCCCCGAAACCATTTCACTGCATGGCGTGCAAACGGCGATCTATAGGCTGTAGCGGCGTTGCGTACTCCAGCGACCGCCTACTCTCGGCTTGGGTCGGCTCATTCGCTGGCAATCCCCTTAATACCCGCCGTTGATGCACTGATGATTTCAAGTTATGCTCTGCATCATGAGGACGACAATATCGCTAAGCGATCATCTCGCAAACCAAGTACGCCGTGCGGCGGTCGCCCAAGAACTGAGCGTGAGCGCGTTCATCTCCAAGGTTCTGGACGATGCGCTGAAGCAGCGTACGCAATCGGAACCTCCGGCATTCAGGTTAGTCACCACAGTTGGCGCTCGAGTCCGTCCCGGTGTTGACTTGGACCGGCCAAGGTCCGTGGATGCCGAGGACGACGAGACGCGATTCGGCCTAGCGCCCTAGGCGCCGCGCATGCTGCTGCCCGACGTCAATGTGCTGATCTACGCGCACTTCGAGGATGTAGTCGCCGAACATCGCGAGTATGCGCGCTGGCTCACCCACATGGCGACCGGGCCAGAGCCGTTCGCTCTTTCGGTGCTCGTGCTGTCCGGATTCATCCGTATCGCCACCAACTCCCGGATCTTCAATCCTCCCGCAACCCTCGATACCGCTTTCCACTTTGTGTCGTCGCTGGCGGAACGTCCGAACGCACGCATCGTCGGCCCCGGCCCTGATCACTTGACCATTTTTGAACAGTTTTGTCGTGAGGCAAGGGCAACGGGAAAACTCGTTGCGGACGCCCAGCACGCGGCGATTGCCGTGGAGCACGGCTGCACGATGGTTTCCACAGATTCCGACTTCAACCGCTTTCCAGGGCTTCGGTGGCAACACCCGCTTCGCCCCGCACCGCGCAACGCCTGACCCGCGCCGGGTCGGAAACTCGCACAGGTTCCTACCCAGACGCCCCTTCTCAAACACCGAGCAGCCCACCCTCAAGCGGGTTCAAAAAGCGGAACGCAAAGCGCTTCGTGCTCCTCCCAGCGGACCTTCACGCGCATTCCGATGCGGACGCCCGAGGGGTCGTCAATGCCCACCACGTTCGACACTAGGCGCGGGCCTTCGTCGAGGTCGATCCAGGCGACGGCGTAAGGTGCCATGCTGCGGAAGAACGGGTGGTAGCTCTGGCGGACGATGCTGTAGGTGTACACCGTGCCCTGCCCGGCGGATTCCTTCCACTCCAAATTGGCGCTTAGGCAGCTTGAGCAGCGGCGGCGCGGGTAAAACACCACCGCGCCGCAGTCCGCGCACTGCTGGTAGGTCAACCGCTTGTCCTTGGTGGCCAGCCAGAATGCCTGGGTGTCCAGGTCGTGGAGGTTCGGCAATGGACGGGTTGGATCGGCCATGACTCAGTCCCTCCCTAGGATGATGGTGCCGGCGCAGTGGCGGCTGCCGAGCATGCCACCGTTACCGTGGGCGACAGCGAGGCGGGCGCCCTCAACCTGGGAGCAGGACTCGCCGCGCAATTGGCGGGCCGCTTCGATCAGCAGAAAGATGCCGCGCATGCCCGGATGGTTGGAGGACAGCCCGCCGCCGTCCGTGTTCAGCGCCGGGCCGTCGTTCGGACGGTCAAAGCGTAGGCGACCGCCGCTGACCCAAGCGCCGCCCTCCCCCTTGGCGCAGAACCCAAGGTCCTCCAAGATGGTGAGCACCGTGATGCTGAACGAGTCGTAAATCATGGCGATGTCGATCTCGTCCGGGCGAACGCCCGCCTCGCCAAAGGCTGCGGGGCCGGATTGGGCGGCGGCGCTGGTCGTGATGTCGCCGCCGTTTTCCGGATAGGCCGTGGCCTCCCCTGCGCCGAGCAGCCAGACCGGCGGCTTGGCGCAGTCGCGGGCCACATCGGCGGCGGCAATGACCACCGCGCCGCCGCCATCAGAGATCATGCAGCATTCCAGCAGGTGCAGCGGATCGGCGATCATCCGGGAGCCCACCACGTCCGCCACCGTGGTTTCCCGAATGTCGAGAAACTCCAAGTCCTGCATGGCCTTGACCGCCTCCGGGTTGCGCATGGCGTGGCAGCGGGTGGCCACGGATATCTCGGCAAGCTGTTCGCTGGTGGTGCCGTAGTCAAATCGATGCCGCTGGGCGACCATGGCGTAGTTGGCCACCAGCGTCATGCCAGCGAAATTGTCCATGTTGTCGGCCGGATGCCCGCCGCCACCGCGCCCGCCAACGCCGATGGCCTGGGCGTTGCTGTGGGCGGTGGAGCCGTAGGTGAGCAGGGCCACCCGCGCCTTGCCCGCGGCCAAGTCGCGCTTGGCATGGGCGGCGTGGAATTCATAGGAGGAGCCGCCGACGCCAGTGGTGTCGATGACCTTGGGCCTGAGCCCAAAGTACTCGGCGATGTTGAGACCGGCCATGCCGCCACCCTCCCCCGCATCGTAGATGGCATCCACATCGCCTAAGCCGAGCCCCGCATCCTCAAGCGCCCGGGCGGCGCACTCGGCCTTGATCTGCAACGGGCTTAACGCGCCCTCCACGTCCCGGGAAGGGAACTCATGAATGCCGACAATGGCGGCGTCTCGTGCTTGGGAAGCCAAATCCCCTCCTTAGATGTCTGTTAGAAAAAAGTTCTAATTATTTGATATTAATTATTTTTTTAGTCGGCACAAATCACGGCACCCGCGTCCACGAGCGAACGAATTTCCGTGGCGGAATAACCCAAGTTGCGCAGCACCGACTCTGAATGCTCCCCCAAAACCGGCGCGGGAGCTTCCACGTCCGCCGGGGTGTCCTCAAAGTGGGCGGCAGGCCGAGCCAAGCGCACTTGGCCGTAGCCATCGAAATCGTAGATGCCCACCGTGTCGTTGGCAACGATCTGCTCATGATTAAGCAAATCCAATCGGGTCAGCAGCGGTGCCGAGGGCACGCCTTCTGCGTCCAGCCGAGCAAGAATTTCGTCGCGGTCCCAGTGCTTGAGCTGTTCGGCGGTCATCGCCTTGCGCTCCCCGGCGTTGCGGAAACGGGCGTCGGTGGTGGCGAAGCGGGGGTCGTCGATCCACTCCTCCTTGCGGATGGCGGTGCACAGGCCCCGCCATTCCTTGTCGGTGATGGCTCCCGCGGTGATGTAGCCGTTCTTGGTCTGGTAGATCAGATCCATGGCGCCTTGGTACTTAGTCACGTCCACCTCATCGCCCACGTAAACCAGCCCGCCCATGCCCTCTGGCCAGAAGAAGGCGACCATGGTGTCCAGCATGGAGAGGCGGATGTGCTGGCCTTGGCTGCGCTTCTCGCGGGCGTACAGAGCGGATGAGATGGCTTGGGCGGCGGTGACCGCCGTCACCTTGTCGGCGATGATGATGCGAAACATGCGCGGCCGCTTGGTATCCCGGTCGGCTTGAATGTCAGTGGCCCCGGAAAGCGCCTGAATGACCGGGTCATACACCCGCTGATGGGCGTAGGGGCCCTGCTCCCCAAAGCCGCTGATCGAGACGTAGATGAGCCTCGGATTGGCACGGCGCATGGCATCGACACCGAGGCCTAAGCGATCCATGGCGCCGGGACGGTAGTTCTGCAGCAGCACATCGGCGGAGGCGATCAGCGCCTGCACCGGTGCCAAGGCCTCCGGCTTCTTCAGATCGACGCACAGCGAGCGCTTGCCCCGGTTGCAGGCGAAAAAGCCTGGCGGCAGACCGTTGCGGCCGCTGCTGATGCGCCGCATCTCATCGCCGGCGGGGGATTCCACCTTGATGACCTCGGCACCCTGATCGGCCAGCATGGCCGCGGCCACCGGACCGGAGACCATGGCGGTGAAGTCCACCACCCGAACCCCATCGAGTGGGCCGGCCATCAGGACATCCCCGTTGGTTCAGTCGTCGAACACATAGCGATTCTCCCCGCTGCTTGATGAGACTTCCCGGCAGTCGATGGTCGATGAACGGCATTTGCTGTCGTCGCGCATCCACATGAAGCCGTTGCGAAAGCCGAAGATCGGCTTGAGGAAACGCATGGCGGTCGGCTCGCCGTCCACGAAGCCGGGAATGAAGTCGTTGCCGTTGATGTAGCGCCGGGCGTAACGGCGGGTCTCGCGCGTGGTCCATGCAGTGTCCACCAGCTTCAGGTCCCGCGCCCGGCCCGTCTCGTCCATTTGCGCGTCCGCCCACAGCAAACCGATGTCGGCCCGTGGATTGAAGCGATTGCTGCCGTAGCGTTGCGGCGCGATGTAGTTGACGCCAAAGGCCTTGGCATTGGTGCCGTGGTTGGGAATGACCGCGGTCACCCGCTGTCCGTCCTGGCTGCGAAAGAGCACGGTGAACAGCACTAGCGCGTTGACCTTCTCGCCATCCGCCTCGGCTGGCACGAAAGTGGCCCGGCCAGCCGCCCGCTCCACGGCCTCAAAGAACGCGTCCGGCACTTCGGCATCGTCATAGCAGCCCACTTCCCGAATGGCGCCGCCGAGCATCACCTTGGCTTCGCAGCGCAGGTAGAGGGTATGGTCGCCCGGCACATCCGGGTGTTCGATCAATCGAGCGATGGAACTGTCATGATTGCCAATGCGGGCGGGGGTCAGGTCCGCGCCCTGAACTGCGGCGGTTGTGAGGCAAAGCGCAACCACGGCCAAGCCGCTCGACGCCCGACTGCGAATCCAAAGGGCCATGGGGCTTAAGGCCATCTCCAACAGGATCGGGAAAGTGGGGTAGCATACATCCGCATTGACGCTTCGCGCCAACCCACCCCACCCATTAATCGGACAGGACAACAAGCAATGGGCCGGAACATCAGCCAAGCGGTCCGCGAACTCTGCCTGGCCTTGCCGGAAGCCGAGGAGCGGCCTTCAAGGGGCTCGCCCGACTATCGAGTGGGCGGCAAGACATTCGCCACCTACGTCATAAACCACCACGGCGACGGGCACATCGCCCTGTGGCTGAACGCCCCGGACGGCGCCCAAGCCTTCTACACGGAAAACGAACCGGAACACTACTTCGTGCCGCCTTACGTCGGCCCTCGGGGCTGGCTTGGCGTGCATCTCGACCGAGGCCTGCGCTGGACCACCATCGCCGACCGGGTGCGTGAAGCCTACGAGAAGTTGGCGCCCGAAAGCCTCAAGGCCCGGTTGGCTGAGACGCCTGAGGTCGAACCGCCCAGCGAACCGCTGCCGCTTGAGGAATTCGACCCCATGGCGAGGCCCCGTGCCCAAGAGGTGCTCGGGATGCTTCGGGAAATCTGCCTGGCACTGCCGGAAACCACCGAGGGCATCCGCTTCGGCGACCCGGTTTTCCGGGCCGGCAAGAAGGGCTTCGCCTTGGCGCACGGCCGCCGGGGACGAATCCGCCTGCAATTCTGGGTGGGGGCGGACCGTCAAGACTCGCTGTGCTTCGATGAGCGCTACCGCGTTCCGGCCTACGTCGGCCACCAAGGCTGGATCGAACTCGACGCGGAGGATTTCGCGGATCGGGACGAAATTGCAGGGCTCGCCGTGGACAGCTACCGCCACTTCGCGCTCAAACGAATGCTCAAGGCATTGGACGGCGGCTAAAAGCGGTTATGATACGCGGCTTTACAAATCACCCCCAACCAAGCAGCAGTTGAGGTCTCACAACATGCCCACTCTCACCTACATCGAATTTGACGGAACCAAGCACACCATCGACGCCGAGCTCGGCACATCGGTCATGCGCGGCGCCATCGACCACGGCGTGCCCGGCATTGACGCCGACTGCGGCGGCGAATGCTCCTGCGCCACCTGCCACGTCATCGTCAATGACGAGTGGATGGATGTGGTGGGACGTCCCGCCGAGGACGAGGAGGCGATGCTGGACTTGAACCCGGAGCGCGAGGTGAACTCCAGGCTCTCCTGCCAGATCGAAGTCAGCGATGCCTTGGATGGGCTGGTGGTGAAGCTGCCCGAATATCAGATGTAGCGCCGATCAGCGCACTGCAATTGAAATAGGCAGGATGATGCGACTGAAGGACAAAGTAGCGGTTATCACCGGCGGCGCCAGCGGCATGGGCCGGGCCACGGCGCTGCGCTTTCTGGCCGAAGGGGCCAACGTGGTCATCGCCGACTACAACGCCGAGACCGGGGCCGATGCCATGAAGGAGGCCGCCGATCAAGGCTTCGGGGAGCGCACTCGGTTCGCGCGCACCGATGTGGCGGTGGAGGATCAGGTCGAGAGCATGATCGCCACCGCCGTCGATGCTTTCGGCCATCTCGACATCGTGTTCAACAATGCCGGGGTTGGCGGCGCCGTCGGCCCCTTAAGCGCCACCCGAATCGAGGATTGGGACTACACCTTCGACGTGCTGGTGAAGGGCGTGTTTCTCGGCGTCAAGCACGCCACTCGGGTCATGCAGGCCCAAGGGCGGGGCGGCGCCATCATCAACACCGCTTCGGTCGCCGGTTTAAGCGGCGATGCTGGCCCCATTGCCTACTCCGCCGCCAAGGCGGCGGTCATCAACCTCACCCGCGGCGCCGCCGTGGAGTTGGCCCCGGACCGCATTCGCGTGAACGCCATCTGTCCCGGCTTCATCGCCACGCCCTTGGCCGAGCAGGGACGGCCGGAGTCCACCCGCGCCGCCTTTGCCAAGTCACAGCCGTGGCCGGACTACGGCCGCGGCGAGCACATTGCAGGAGCGGCCCTGTTTCTGGCCAGCGAAGACGCCGAGTTCGTCACCGGGGAGGCATTGATCGTGGATGGCGGCCTAAGCGCCGCCGGACCGGAGCTGTCCAAGAAGTTCAGCCACATCTCGGCCCGGGGATCGGGCAAGGCCGGCATCACCCGGGGGTCAACGGGCGAGCCGCCGGTTCTGCGGCGGATTTAGCGCTTCAGCTCACCTGCGGGCCGCTAAGGTGGAACTTTCGGTTTGATCTGAAGAGCGACAAGGAGCGGTATCAATGCCTTTGCAGGGAGACACTAGACCGAAGGCTGTGGCCACAACCTCAATTCGCCGGACCACTGCTAGCGGACAATAGGGATGTCCACCGAATGGCCGAGGCCTTTAGGCCGACAGGCCGAGCTTTGCATATCGCTTGGAAGCCGCCCATATCCAACCTTCCGTCTCGGCGAGCCTCCGCAACTGGTTGTGCGGCTCAACAGAATTTCCAGCAAGGAAGTCCCTGCCTGCGAGGACACAGCCTGCAGCGTCCACCAAATGGTCGTTCTTCGCAATGTCGACGTTAGTCTTGTCCTGCAAGCCCAGCGGCTTTAGCTCCTTAATCATCCGTTCACGATCAGAGCGACCCGCTTCACCCGCTTTCTTGTAGGCACCGGTTCTGATGCAATGAGCCCGCACCGTGGCCGCAGGGTACACCTCGATTACACCTAACTGTCGTTCAAGGTCGCGCTTCGACCAAGCCAACCGCAGCGGCATATCATCATCGGGAAGGTTGAGGTATCTGCCAAGCTCCCAAAGAAAATTCAAGGCACCGTGGGCGGTCCGTGCGATCTTGTCAGCGCCGACTTCCATTGGATTCACTCCAAGGCGGCGTTTGATACATCGATCCGTCTCACGGGCGAAAAGCTCGTCCGCAGACACTTGGACGGGGTAACCGGCCCTATGCGAGGCAAAAGACCTGGTCCGCATCTTATTGGGCCACCCTAAGGGCGCGTCAATCGCAATTAGTACAGGCCCTCCAGCGTTTTGAGTCCAATCGCCAACGATACTCACCCGTGGCGGGCGCTTCGTACCCGTGCAAACCTCGCGCAGCACTGCTTCCTTTTCGTCGTTCACTGTTGCCAACGCGAGTCCGGTCTTGGCTGGGGTGGTCGAGAAGTCCACGCCGATGAGCGTCGTGTCCATCCCACTTGTCATTCCGACGACCGCACGACCTTGGCAGCATGAATGGTCAGCAATAGTTCCGCATCATCAATCAAGCGGTACTCCGGCTCCTCGCCGGAAAGGCGTTCACTGTTGTCCAAAATGATCGGAACCCCTTCACCTCGCCTCTCCATCATGTGCCGACGACCATTCGCCAACCAAGGCTCATCCGGTACGATGCACTTCGACAGCAAGCTGCAAATCGCTTCGTTGCGAGCTGATTGCCGGTAGCGGAGACTGTCAACCTCCAAGGTGTTGGCGATGGCTCCTGGGGAATAGACCTCCAAGCGATTTTCGAATAGGCGAAGGCGAATCTTGGAACCGTGTATTGAATAGTCCCGGTGCGCAACCGCATTCACCAACGCCTCGAAGACAGCTTGCATGTCATACTGTGACCGATCTATTCGCCCTTGGTCCTTGATCGCCGCTGTCCGCATGTTCTTGACTACAAAATGGCAAGCTTCAACCACCTGCCGGTCGAGTGGGCCTTCGATGTCGGCGGCATCAAGTTGGTATGGCTCGTCCTTGGTCTCAAGACGGATCGCAGTACCCCGATAGGCGACTGCTTGAACGTAGGCGTTCGGCAACCAACGGCGACCTTGTTCGCTCGCTACCAACACACCTGCCACCGTAGGCCTAACCTCCCCATTCTCGTCCTCTGCTGCCAATCCCAACTTGCGAAGAAACGTCTCCGAATCCTCATCCGACCGCACCGTCTTGAACCGCTCCCACAGCCTAGCGGATAAATCCGAGCATCGCGCTCCGCCCACCACTTGTTCGTCGAATCGAATGAGCCTTGTTTGGCTACGCTGTTGGAACAGCCGTGCGAGGTATTCCGGCGACATGCGGCGTTTGGCATTTCCCACCCGATGCAAGTACCCGGAGGCACTCTCGTGGACGAAGAGGCTGCGCGGCACCTCGATCGTTACGACTACCCGTTCCACGCCAGCACGGTCCGGCAATCGGAGCCGTTCAAGTGCAAAGTGCTCCAAAGCGGGTTTGATCGCATCGGTACAGATTTCACGGACGTAATCCATGACCGCCTCAACCCGCTCAACTGGAATTCCGAGCACTTCGCGAGTGCTGTCTTCCACTCCAAGGACAACGAGACCACCTTGGGCGTTAGCGAAAGCCGCCAGTCCGTCGCCCAGTGCGTCGCGCTTGGGGTCACGTATCTTGCCGCCAGCAAAACGCACTTCCTTGAACTCCAAAGCAGAGCTTTCGCCCAATCGAATTTCGTCGAGCAACTGCTGAGGGCTAGGCATGGCTACTCCCGGCCAAGCCTGGCCCAACGGCGAGCGAAGGCTTCGCGTCCGCCTTCCATCACACGGCAAATCTCATCGCGAACGGCAGGTTCCTGCAAGGCCCCTCGCTGAACGACGCGGCATTGTCCTCCTGTGAAGTCCAGCGCATGAATCATTTCCGCGTCGCCATTGACTACGACGTTGGGGTTATGAGTAACAACGATGAGTTGCCGACGCTGCTTGTTCTCGCGGATCTGCCGAACAATCAGATCGTAGATCAGATGGTTGTCCAAGTCGTCCTCCGGCTGATCGAGCACCAAAGGCTCTTCACCGAAAGCCAGCAAAAAGGCCAGCAACGCCGCCGAACGCTGACCTTGGGATGCTTCCTCAATCCGCGCCCAGCCATCGTCGCCGCGACTGTATTCAATGCGCAAGTCGTCATCCGGAAACCAGCAGGCCACACGATCCCTGAGTTCGGGATTGGCTTCGTACTTGCGCTGCAAGTGCGCTCTGAACTTGGCACCGAATCCCTCGCATACATCGATCAGGTCACGTTTAGCCGAAGCAATGACATCCCCGTCACTGTTCGATAGCCGGGCTGCCAGCCCCTGCCACGAACTCGAATCATCACCTTCTGCGTACAGAATGTCCCGTTCAAAGCGATCGTCATTGATGTCCAACAACTCGCGCAATTCCAATTCGATCGCCTTGGCATCGTACCCAAACGGAATTACCTCCATGCTGACAAAGTCATTGTTTTGCAACGTCTGCCGCAAGAATCCGGCCCGCTTTTCAGTGACGGCCCTTCGCTCATCGACGATCCGCCCAAGCAGGGATTCGCTTTCACCTTGCAGCCGATTCACCTCGTCTTGGAGCTGCTCAAGGCCCCCCATCTCTTCTTCAAGCAACTTCCGCCTCTGCGTTAGTTCGCCAAACTCCTGGGTGTCATCGACGCCTTGCGCACGGAGCGATTCCTGAAGTGCCTCATAGTCTCTGTGCGCTGCTTCCGCACGCCTGCGCCAATCGTCGAGCCGATGATCGCTAGCCAGCGTCTGGCGGAGCGCAGAAAAGTTCGCCGCGACATCCTTCAAGGTCTGCACTACATCCGCTAGAGCTTGATCGGCTGCGGAACGCCAAGAAAGAACATCGTCATCCGCTTGGTCGTCGAATGTGTCCGCCTGCCAGTCGTCAAGCAGTATGTCGTTGGACAACTCACGGACTCGCCCCGGCACAGCCTCCAGCAGTTCCAAACTCCGGTCAATTTCTCGTCGCTGCCGCAACGCATGGTCTTGGCGGGCAAGGACCTCAGCGTGGCGGGAACGAGTGAACGCATCAAGGCTGCGCTTCACTTCGTCAAGCCTGCGTTGTACTTCCGGTGCCTTCCCGAGCCGTCCTCGAAGCTCGCGCAGACGCGCCTGCTGGGTCAGATAGGCGCGCTTGGCGTCATCTAACTTCTCGTGCAGCGCTTGCACGCCAGCCGCCTCGTCAATGAAGCCAAGCAGCACCCGGCGACTTTCACCAGCCATGGCCGCAATCTGGCCCTGCGACAACAACCGGATGGGAAATCGCTCGGAATTGATTGTCTGGCTCGGCGACGACTGCCAGTCGCCCGCCGCACCGCGCACCTCCACGGCCACCCCCTCCCCGTCCTGACGCCACCGTAACCGATGCGCGACACCATCACGCATCAACTCGACCCGGATTTCCGTTTCCTGCCGAAGCGCTCCATCGCCGCGTCGGCCTGAAACAACCTGCGCAAACCGGTGAAACTGGCGGCAGGGATCGGACTCCTCACCGAGTTGGACGACTTCATTTTGGCGACGGGAGGCCAGCCGAAGTCCCTGAACAACCGTGGACTTGCCCACACCTCGCCCACCCACAAGCGCATTGCAGAACGGCGAAAGCTCTAGCGCCTCCACGGTGCCGTTGCCCATGAAGCGGGCTGCCTCCACTTCGATCCGAGTGATGAAATGGGTGGGCAGATCAAAAGGCTCGAAATCTCCTTCGTCGCTTCGCCGAATCGAAATACCCTTGCCATCCAACAGCGCCAGACGCAGTCCATCCAAGGATGGGGCTGCCATCTTGACCCAAGAAAAGCGAGAGCCAGGCGCACTCTCACCCTGAAAGTTGTGACAATCGCTACCGAGTATCTGTGACCACGGGACCTGCCGCTCCTGATAGATGACAGGGGTTTGCCAATCCAGTTCGGTGACTTCCATCGCGACTATGCCGGGCTCGTCGAAAACCTGGCGAATTGTGTTCGCGTCCAAAGCGGTGGTTCCTGGGTCACCATCGCCGACTCTCAGCAGACCCTTGGGGCCATTGACGTGAGCCGGGATCGGTAGGCCGCCTGCTTCCCGAATCGCCGCAACAACCTCAGCCGCGCCTTTGCGGGTAACGCCGTCACTAGCACCCTTGGTACCTTGGTAATCTGTTCTCCCGAGCAGGGTGTCGATGTCGCCGCCATTGGCCGACGGACTCAAGATCGCCAGCAAGTGGAACCCCCCTTGCACAGAAATCTCCACGCCCGGAAACAGGGTCAATTTGCGGAATCCTTCAATCGGCGATGACGAGTGCCGCTCTACCATCTCACGATAGGCGCTCTTTAGGTCATCGATCCATGCGCCGGTGTTATGGTCGGTGACGGCAACGCAATCGATTCCCGCCCGCATGAAGCCCAACAGCCATTTTTCGTGCGACAAATCCAAGTCTTTTCGAGCCCAAACCGTGTCGCGAGATGCCGGGGTGTGGGTATGGAAGTCAAACTTCCACCATCTCGCACCAGGATAGGGCCAATCGGGGCTGTGATCTTCCTTCATAAATGAGGTCGCCGGAGCGCGGGAGTCGCGGCCCCCAATGCCTCGGCACTTCCCGTTTCTGCTAGGACGCCTAGGTTACTCTGCGTCAGAGGCGGTTCGATAGTCCCCATAGGCTTGGTCGCGCTTGCTCAAGGCTTGGGTGAGCCCTTCGCGCATGTCCGCCAGATGGGCTTGGGTGGATGCGGTGAAGGTGGCGAGCTGTTGCATCTCGGTGCCCGCACGAATGCCAGCGCGGATGCCCATGGCGTCCATCTGGCGATGCACCGCCCGTTTGTTGATCTGCTGCAGGTCAGTGGGCGTCATCGCCACCCGCTCGGCGATGCCGAGGACCTTCTCCTCCAGTTCATCCTCGGCGAAGGCGCGGTTGGCGAAGCCGCTTTCAGCCGCCTCCTGGCCGGACATGTGGTCGCCGGTGAGCATGAGCTCCATGGCGCGGCGCAGGCCGACGATCCACGGATAGAACTGGTTGTCCGGCGGGCTGATGGCACGCACCACCGGATAGCCGATCTTGGCGCTGTCCGCCACATAGACCAGATCGCAGGCGGTGGCGAGCTCGGTGCCGCCAGCGAGGCAGTAGCCATGCACCTGGGCGATCACCGGCTTGGCGAGATCCCACATCCTGAAGAAGCCCTCCACCACGTGGCGTGGCCAGTTGGCGAGGCCGCCGGCGGTGTAGAAGGGCTGCTGCCGGCGCACGTCGGACTGTAGGTCGTAGCCCGCCGAGAAGCAGCTGCCCGCCCCGCGAATGACCGTGACCCGCGCGGTTTCATCCACGTCCGCCGCCTCCAAGGCGTGAAACAGCTCCGTGCGCAGTTCGTTGGACAACGGGTTGCGCTTTTCCGGCCGGTTCAGGGTGATGCGCCGAACGTGCGGGCGCGGTTCGTCAACGATGATCTTTTGGTAGTCCATTGGCCGCTCCTATGGGCTTGTGGCGAATCCGCAGCCTATTGCCGCAGTTGAAACTGATCGGCGGTAAACGCATTGAAGGTGCGCTGCACCGCCTCCAGGGATGCCCCGATGGGCGCGACGATGTGGGTGTGAACGCCGCCGTCGGCATCGGCCTGAATGCGCTCGCGGATTTCGTCCTCGGTGCCGATGATGGCGATCTCATCGATCAGAGCATCGCTCAGCGCACCGGTGGTGCGGGCACGATCCTTCGCCGCCCAGCCTTCGGTGATCACATCCGCTGCCTCTGCGTGGCCCGACCAAGCCAGGAACTTGTTGTACACCGGCGTTGCGTAATAGGGCGCGAAGGCGGCGCGGAACAGGTTGCGGGCGGCGGGCTTGTCGTCGGTGGCCAGCACCATGGCGCGATTGACGATTTCCACCTCCCGCCAGTCCTTGCCCGCCCGTTCAGCGCCGATGCGCACATGCTCCATCATCTTCGGCAGCGCGCTCTGCGGCCACAGGTTGAAGATCACCCCGTCACCCACCTCGGCGGCCATTTCGATCATCTTGGGCCGCAGCGCGGCGATGTAGATGGGCGGCGGGCTCTCCAAGGGCGCCTGGCGGTAGCCGCGGCTGTTCAGGGTGACGCCTTGGAAATTCGACTTCTCGCCGGTGAGCATGGAGCGCACCATGAGCGCGGTCTCCCTCACCCGGGTAACCGGTTTGTCGAGTGCAATGCCGTTCCAAGCGCCCATGATGGTCTGGCTGGAGGAGCCAATGCCCATGACGAAGCGGCCCGGCAGCAACTGGCCGAGCACATTGACGCTGGCGGCGATCACCGCTGGCGTGCGGGTGTACACCGGCGTCACGGCGATGCCGATGCGGATGGACTCGGTGTGGTGCGCCACCGCCGCCACCTGGGTGAGCGTATCCGGTGCGCCGGAATCGGAAAACCAAGCGTCCGGATAGCCGTTGCCCTCTGCCCATTTGAGCCGTTCGATCGTATGCCGAATGTCCGGCCCGGCGGGCAGGGTCACGGCCATGCGTTTCCTGGGTGCCATGTGCAACTCCTCCTGCCGACCAACGCGCTACAGCATCGCCTCCGCCACCACCGCCAGAGCCTCCGGCTGCTGGCAGCCGAGCAGCATGCTTGACACTTCGCCACGGCCCGCCGCCTCCTGCCAACGCTGCAGGCGGTCCTTGATGCGCTCGGCCGGGCCGACGAGGTGGCAGGCGTCAATCAACTCGGCCGGCACGGCGGCCATTGCCTCGTCCTTGCGGCCCGCCAAGTAGAGGTCCTGGATCTTCACCGCCGCCTCTTCAAAGCCGAGCCGCTTGGCGTAGTCGTTGTAGAAGTTCTTGCCGCGCGCGCCCATGCCGCCAACGTACAGTGCCATGCTGCCGCGAATGGGCATCATGCACTGCTCGACGTCGTCGCCCATCACCACGGTGACGAAGGGGGCCACGTCGAACTGGGTCATGTCCTTGTCGCCAGCCTTGGCGAAGCCGCGCTGGATGGGCTCCTTGAAGACGTGGAACTGGCCGGGGTCCATCCACACCGGGAAGAAGCCGTCGGCCACTTCCGCTGCCGCCGCCACGCCAGCCGGCGTGATGCTGGCGGCGTAGATGGGGATGTCCTCCTCGCAGTGCAGGATGCTCTTGAGCGGCTTGCCGAGGCCGGTGGCGCCGTCACCGGCGTAGGGAAGCTGATAGAGGCTGCCATCGAAGGTGGACGGCGCTTGCCGGGCGAAGATCTGCTTCATGATGCGCACGTACTCCCTGAGCCGGGTCACCGGCTTGCCGTAGGGCACGCCGTGCCAGCCCTCCACTACCTGTGGCCCGGACGCGCCCAGGCCGCAGATGAAGCGCCCGCCGGAGAGTTCCGCGAGGCTCATGGCGGTCATCGCCGCCATGGCCGGCGTTCGGGCCGGCATCTGCATGATGGCGGTACCGACCTTGATGGTCTGGGTCTGCGCCAGAATCCAAGTTGCGGTTGTTACGGCATCCGCGCCATAGGCCTCCGCGGTCCAAATCGATTCGTAGCCCAAGCTTTCCGCATGGCGAAAAGCATCCATCGGCAGACTCAGCTTGCGCCCGCCATAACCGCCCAAGATGCCTAACTTCATTGTGTATCCCCGAGTGAGTGTCGAAAAAAAGTAGCGAGCGGCGCAAAATAGCAATCCTGAACACTGGGCACAACCGAAGAAGCGCAATCCATGAACGAAGCGGAACCCCAGAGCGGCGGCGACACGCCATCAGACTCGGGCAGTGGCCAAATCAGTCCGCTGTCCATTCAGGCGGCGGCATTGGTGCGCTCCATCGAGTCGCTGTCGTCGGTCTTCTGGATCGGCTTCGGCGGCACCTTCCTGTCCATGCTCTTCGCGGGTCTAAGCCAATTGGAGGCCAACGCCGCCACCGATTACATCTATCTCGGCGAATACCAAGTGCCGAAATCGATCCTGCCGCTGATCTCCGTGGGTTTCGCCGGCTTCACCTTCTGGCTCACCGGCAATCGCATGACCATGCTCAGCCGCGCGTTGCAGAGAAGCCATCTGCCGCAAGACACGGTGCATGAGATCTTTCGCCTCAACCCCCCGGTCCTCAACATCTTTGATGCCGACAACGCCCGGCCCTGGAAGGCCACCACCGGCATCAACGTGTTCATCATCAACTGGTCGATCTTCTTCGGCAACAGCTTGGCGCTCACTTGGTCATCCGCCCTGCAGCAAGGGGCTTCCTTCGGCGACTTCGACGCAGCGCTCCTGGTGCTCTACCTTGTGCTCACCATCCTAGTGCTCGCCTACGCACGTTCCGCCATCGCACCGCCGCTCGCGCAGATCCACCGCGCCCTCCACGACCATCGCTTGCGGGTGACTTGGCCGCGCTACCTGATCGCCAGCGGGATTGTCGCCGCCGTGTTCATCATCAACCATTGGGACCAGGTGGATGCCCCCATGGAGCAGTCCGACAATCTGTTGGGACCCGCCATGGGCAACGCCATCGACGGCGGAACGCTGTTCGTGCGCGGGGTGGAGGTGCAGCTGTTCGGGATGGACGCGGTGGAGGCCGATCAAGTCTGCCAGGATGCCGAGGGCGCGGACTACCCCTGCGGCCGCCAGGCCACCCATGCGCTGCAGACCCTGCTGCGGGAAAGTGCGGTGATCTGCTTTCCCCTGTTCGCCGTCAATGAAAACCGGGTGGTCGCCGTATGCGAACTGACCGATGAGGGCGCTGATGTGCCCGCTTCCCCGATGGCTTTCATGCAGCAGGGGCGGGAGTTCAATCTCTCACGCCTTATGATCGCCCGAGGTCATGCCTTGAGCATCGGCATCGGTTCGGAGTATTTCCGCGCTGACCAAGACAAGGCGCAACAGCAACGCATCGGCATTTGGCAGGGCTCGTTTCAACCCCCCAGCGCCTGGCGGCGGCGCTGACTGTCCACATTCAGGAGTCGCATATGGCGAAAAAGGATCCCCGAGGCAAATCCCGCCGACGCAGGCAAAGCGTTCAAGATCAACGGATGAGCATCCTACGCCGGACCATTCTCGGCACCATCGGCGTGATCGCTGCGGGCGTGCTGATCTGGGGCCTCGTGTACAGCACCGGATCGGTGGATGGCGGTGAAATTGTCGAGGGGGAGCACTACGACGTGGTGGCGGATACCCCCCGGCGCCGACCCGGCGCACCCGTCACCGTCACCGAGTTCTTCTCCTACGGCTGCGTCCACTGCCGGTCCTTCGATCCCCTGATCGAGGACTGGCGCGAGGACTTGGGCGACGGCGTGGCCTTCGAGCGCGTGCCCGTGGCGTTTTCGCCGGAGTGGGCCATGCTCGGCCAGGCTTACTTGGCCCTGAAGCAGGCTGGAGCGCTTGCGCAGAATCATGAACGGCTGTTTCGCGCCATCCACGACAACGGACGGCAATTCCTGAGCGCCGGCCAAATCGCCGAATTCGTGGACGGCCACGGCATCAGCCGAGAGGCCTTTTTGGCGGCCTACGGCTCGGCCGAGGCGCGCCGGGCCTTGGCTCGCAACGAGGCGCGGCAAAACCGCTTGGGCATCGCCTCGGTGCCCAGCCTCACGGTCGCCGACAAGTACCGCATCAACATGGATGTCGGCCGCCGCCAAGCCTTGGCGGTGGCGGACCACCTCGTGGCCTTGGAACAAGCCAATGCAATCGCCAAGGCGGATTGAGCGGCGCTGAACGGCCGGCCCCCTACTCGACGGAGGCGGTTAGTTCCCCAAGGCCGAGCGGGCCTCGTCCACCGTGTCGAACACCTTCAGAAAGCGTACGAATCCGCTGACCTCCAAGATCTCGCGAATGCGATCGGAGGCGCCGGACACCACGATTTGCCCACCTTCGGCATCGGCCTTTTTGCTGGCGACCAGCAAGCCGCGCAGACCCGCACTGCTCATGTAGGACAACTCGCCGCAATCGAGGACGATCCGGCCGCCGCCCTCATTCACGGCGGCCACCAAGCCCAACTCCCATTCCCTGGCCACCGCCGAATCGACGCGCCCAACCACCGACACCAGGGCAACGCCCTCCGATAAGCTCGATGTAATCTCCATAACGACTCTATTTTACATACTTCCGAAAGGCGGCAAAGGCTTGTTGCTGGGCGTCGCGGAGGCGCCCCTCCAGCACATCGAAGCCGTCGCAGGCCAGGGCATCGGCCAATCTCGCCTTGAGCGTGTCCGGCGCATCGCGCACCGGGGCGTCATGGCTCCACGTCAGCCGCAAAAAAGCCTCGACTCCCCGCTGGAGCCGCACGGCGTCAGCCAATGACCTGCCCTCATCCACGTTGACAACGCCCGCGCCCGCCAAGGCTTCAAACGCAGCAGCCACGCCGTTGGCCAAAACGGCGCTGGTTCGGTGCGCATGGGACCACTGTAGATGCCTGGCGGTGACTTCGAGATCCCGCAACCCGCCAGCAACGTTGCGCATTTCGAATGGATCTTCCGTAGCGGCTTCAGTGGCCCGGAGCGTGTGCATTGCAGCCATCGACCGGCCTAGGCGAACGGGATCCTTAGGTGCCCTCAGGATGCGCTGGATTGCAGCCGTAGCGTCATCCATGGCAACGGCGTCACCGCCGATGACGGCGGCCCGGCTTAACGTCGTTAAATTCACCAAGCCGCCGTCCGACCCGTCGCCTCCCGTTTGAAGGTCGGCAGCGGATGCTGCGGCCGCTTCCAGCGCTGAGAGCGGCATCAGCGTCAGTTCGGTCTCATAGAGGGCACCCGCTCGCGTCCTCCTGCGCAGCGCGGCACCGAGCCGCCGCGCTGTCCAGCCGTGAAAGCGTCGAGCCGCCTGATTCGGCCCGTCAGCCGCTGCGCCATCAAAGTCGGCCACGAGAAGCAATTGCAGCGGCGACCCAAAGGTCATCTCCTCCGCGCCGAAGTCGCCGAGCGCCACAATCGCGCAGCCACGCCCCGCCGGTTCGCCTTGGCGACGGCGAAGATCAGCAGCCACCTCGCGGTACAGCACCTCGGCCACCGCGCGGGCGATGTGGGAGCGCGACGCGCTGGCCTCATCGAGCGTGATCAGGTTCTGCAGCGCCTGGACGCCCACCTGGAATTGGCGGTCGTCCGCCCAAGCCGCCGTCCGGTCAACCCGTTCGCGGAAGCTGCCGCCTTGGCCAAGACGCTCTTCAAGCTCCGCCACCAACGCTGAGGGGCTTGGCATCGGCAGGAAAAAGGAGGGGTCCAGCGCCGCTTGCAGCAGATGCGGGTTGGCATCGAGCAAGTCCGCCATGCGCGGCGCTACACCCATTACGACGGCGATCAGGCTCGCCAACCAAGCGTTGGCGCGCAGCATCGGAAACAACCGCTGACCGTCTGGCAGCCGGGACAGAAAGGCGTCCAAGCGTGCCAAGGCGCGGTCCGGATCAGGCGTCTTGCCAAGGGCCTCAACAACATCCTCCAGCACTTCGCCCAAACTGGCGCGCACGGCTTTGGAAGCGGTCGATGGATGACGGCCAGCCAACCAACCGCGCACGGTCTCCACCGCTAGCTCAGGCCTGGCGAATCCCGCCGCATCCACGGCCGAGACCGCATCGGCGGTCCCTTGGCGCCCGGCTAGAATGGCTTCAGAGAATTCGCGCTGGCGTTCCGGCACGTTGAAGCGGGCGCGATAGAGCGCGTGAACCTCACTGAACACCCCTCCCAGCAAAGCGCCGAGTTCCTCCTTGGAAGCAAGGTTCATGAACGCGGCGACGTGCTCCAACCCGTCATCCGATTCCGGCAGGGATTGCGTCTGATTGTCGTTGACCATCTGCAGCCGGTGCTCAAGGCGGCGCAGCAGCGCATAGGCGGCCTTCAACGTCTCAGCCTCATTGGGCATGAGATGGTACGCCCGCTCCAGGATGCCGAGCATCGGCAGCACCCCGGCACTCCGCAGCCGTCGATTGCGGCCTCCGTACGCCAACTGATACATGTGGACGAAAAACTCGATCTCACGGATGCCGCCACGGCCCAGCTTGACGTTCTGGCCCGCCAGTTTGACCTCGCCGTGGCCATGGAAGTCGTGGATCTGCTCGCTCATCGAGCGCATGTCCTCAACGGAACGGAAGTCCAGCGCTTCGTCCCACACAAAGGGCTCCATGCGCTCCAGAAACTGCCTTCCCGCCTCCAGGTCGCCCGCCACAGGACGGGCCTTGATGAACGCCGCCCGCTCCCAAGTGCGCCCTCTTTCCCGGTAGTAGTCGAGCGCGAAGTCGGCGGTGATCGCCGCAGGCGTGGAGGCGGCGTCGGGACGCAGGCGCAGATCGGTGCGGAAGACGTAGCCGTCGGCATTGCGCGACTCCAGGATGCTCACCATGGCGTGGGTCAGCCGGGAAAAGTGGTCGCGAGCGGTCTTCGCGCCTTGGTAGGGGACGCGCTCGGAGTCATAAATGGCGATCAGGTCGATGTCAGAGGAGTAGTTCAACTCCCGAGCGCCCTGCTTGCCCATCGCCAGCACGAAGTAGCCCCAACGGCCGTCCTCCGAAGGGGCCAGATCGCCTTGGGCCACGCTTTGCGCCAGCAGGTGCGACACGGTCAGGCGCACGGCGTGATCCGCCAAATCCGACAGCAGGCGGGCGCAGCGCATGACGTCCCAAATGCCGAAGCAGTCGTAAACCGCAGCGATGAGGGCCACGCGGTTGCGGCTGACGCGCAGCAAGCGCATCAAGTCCGCCCGGCTCATGCTGGGTTCGGCTCCCGCAAGCTGGTCGAGGAGTCGGGCGGCAATGCTGTCCGGGGCATCGGTGACCAAGGTTTCGGTGAAGGCGATGTCGCGCATCAGCAACCCGCCCAGGAACGGGCTGTTGCCAAACAGAAACCCGAAAAAACGCTGGCCAGCGGGGGAGTCCAAACTGCCTTCTAGCGCCTCGGCGCCAGCCCGCGAGGCGGCGGCGCGCAAGCGCTTAATGCCCGCTCGGGCGCCAGCCTCCCGAAACGGCCTTAGAGTCTCAAAGCTTGGCCCGGCCGCCGCCAAGGCCAGAACGCTTGGCGCAGCGCCGGGTTCAGGGGGCTGCGGTTGCGTCGCCACGCGCCTCGTCCTCCCAATGCGCCAAAGCGACTCGGCACCGCTTACCGTTCGCCGTAGCCCGGCGGGCGTTTGCCGTGCTCGTCAAGCAGGTCAAACTCCTCACCCAAGTCCTCCACCCATTGGATGGTGCCAGTGCGCGACATTAGGTCATCGCTGGTCAACAGGGCGCAAACCGAACGCCCGACGAACAGCGGCGTTTGAGAGTTGGACAGATCCATGCCCCGCTGGGCGGCGACGTCCTCAATGAACTCCGTGGAGACCGAACCGGGATAGAGCGCCACTGCAGCGACGCCCTTGGGCTCCAGTTCGATCGCCATGTCTGCGGTCAGGCGGTCGAGCCCCGCCTTGCCGGTGCCGTAGGAACAGGAGAAGTGGTACTTCTGGCCGCCCGGGGAGGAGACGTTGACGATGGCGGCGCCGGGTCCGCCCTTGAACAGCAACTGGGCCGCATGCCAACTGGCCACGTAGTGGGCGCGCAGGCCAATGCCCACCTGGTCGTCCCAGATTTGGATGGGGTGGTCCCAGAAGCCGCCGCCCCAGGCGGGCGGGTCGGGAATCTTGTAAACGTTGTTAATCAGATAGTCGATGCGGCCGGCCTCCTGGCCGATGCGCGCAAACAGTGCGCCGATGGCCGCATCGTCACTGTGGTCGCAGCGAATGGCGCGTCCCTCGCCGCCCGCCTCGCTCACCATCCGGGCGGTGGTGTCGATGGTGCGCTCCCCGTCGCCGGTGGTGCGTCCGGTCACATAGACGGTGGCGCCCTGTTCGCCCAAGGCCCGGGCGATGCCCTTGCCAATGCCCCGGCTGGCCCCGGTCACCACGGCCACCTTGCCTGCAATCGATGACGGCATGCGATCGGTCTCCTTGATTCAAAGGCGCAACGTTATCAAGCATGGCGCTCCCGGAACAAGCGGGACAGCGGGCGCGGGCCGGAGGCCTGTTCGAGTTTCGCTGCGCGAAACTCGGCTTGCCGAAGACGGGAACAGATAGCTGCCTTGCCGATGCCAGCAGAATTGACCTTTCCGGCGCGATTCCCGAAGATAGCGCACCGAACAGATTTGGGAGGCAACATGGGATCCAGACTCGAAGGCAAGGTGGCGGCCATCACCGGCGCCGCCAGCGGTTTTGGCGCGGCCGCGGCACGCTTGTTCGTGGCCGAGGGCTGCAAGGTGGCCTTGGGCGACATTCAGGAGGAGGCAGGCCGAGCGGTCGCTGCCGAACTCGGCGACGCAGCGGTGTTCACGCGCTGCGACGTCACCGCCGAGGAAGACGTGGCCAACTTGGTGGACACGGCGGTCAGCGCCTTCGGCAAGCTCGACATCATGTTCAACAACGCCGGCATCGTCGGCGCGGTGGGGCCCATCGACACCACGCCCACCGGGGAATGGAAAGCCACCCTGGACATCCTGCTGAACGGGGTTTTCTATGGCGTCAAGCACGCCGCACGGGTGATGAAGCCCCAGGAATCCGGCGCCATCGTCAGCATGTCGAGCACCGCGGGCATCCTCGGCGGCCTCGGTCCGCACACCTACACGGCGGCCAAGCATGCCGTGGTCGGCCTCACCAAGAGCGCCGGAGCGGAACTGTGCCGCTTCGGGATTCGCGTCAATTGCATCTCGCCCGCCGGCATGGCCACGCCGATGGTCGCCAACGTCAGCACCGGCGACCCCGACGCCATCGAGGAGACCAAGCGCAATCTCGCCGCCGCTTCACCCTTGAAGGGACGGCCGGGTTTGGCCGAGGACGTGGCCAACGCGGCGCTGTGGCTGGCCAGCGACGAATCGGGCTACACCAACGGCCACACCCTCACCACCGACGCCGGCATGACCACCGGCTCATCGCCCAATCCGCCAGCCTTCGACCAGTACCAGCCGATGATCCGCGAAGCCGGCAAGAGCGGGTTGTAGGCTGATGGCCAGCGCAACCGAAATTGCCACCGCCCGCCAGGAGATTGAGTACCTGCGCCGCCGCTACGCCCGGGCCACGGACCTGATTGGCGAAGGCACAGCCGATTCCCTAGCCGAAGGCCGGCGCATCTACCACGAGATCTTCACCGCAGATGCCCGAATCTGCACCTCGCTGGGCGGCGAGGTGCAACTGGAGGCCCGCGGGCCGGACGGCTGGGTGGACGTGGCCCACGAGGCGCTTGAGGAGTACGTCGCCACCCAGCATCTCGTCGGCAGCCAGCTCGTCGAGTTGACCCGGCTGGAGACGGACGCCAATGGCCACGTGACGGCGGGCGAAGCCACCATGACCAGCTACCTGCAGGCATGGCATGCGCGCACCGACAGCGTGTGGATCTTCATCGGCAGCTACGTGGACCAAGTGCGCCACTTCGACGGCGTAGGCTGGCAGATCCACGACATGGAGCTCATCCAACTCTCAGGCGACGACCGGCCCCTAGGCAACTTGCGACCCTAGGGCGGCCCAATCTCGGCCTGCAAGGCAATGGGCGCTTCGGCGTCGGCAACGGCCAGGGGCTCGGAGCGCCATTGCCAGTCGCCGGGGTGGGCGGTGGCCGTGCCGACGCGGCTCACTCGCACCACCACTTCAATCTGTTCCGCCATCGACAGCGGCACGGCGGGGTTCATGCTCACCGCATCGTCAAGGCGAAAGGTGTCCGGCAACTGCGAGGCCGGTCGCCGCAGCACGGCATAGGGCATGCCGCCCCCCGGCGGGCGGGCAAGGACGAACAGCGTGGCGCCTTCGGGTGGCGGCACCTTGGCGGCGACCGACACGTCGATGGCGGGAAGCAGGTCGCCGAGGCGGGCGCGAGCCTCCGCGAAGCCGGTCATCAGCACCCTGCGCGGCAGCGCATCCAACGGATTGGACAGCGCTCGGTTAAACAGCGCCACCGCCTCCCGGTAGTCCGCCCGGCGGAAGGCTTCGAGCCCCAACAGCTCCAAGACCATCGGTTGGTTAGGCGTTTGCGCCAAGATGCGCTCGGCGATCGCGGCGGCGCCCTCATCGAGCCGTCCACCCGCCGCCAGGTAGCGGGCTTGCAGCCAATATAGATCGACGCCGGGATCCTCGCCGGTCAGCGCATGGGCCCGCTCAAAGGCCGCCGCGGCGGCGGCGTAGTCCTCGTCGGTCATGTAAATCCGGCCGAGCAGGAACCAACTGCCGACATCGCCCGGACGCTGTTGAACCCGCTGTCCCAAGCGAGCACGCCAACGGTCGAGTTCGATTCGGTCCTGCGCGGGGTCCAGAAGCATCACCTTCGATGCGTTTGCGAGCCAAGAGGCGTCGGGCTCGCCAATGCTCCAGTAAAGCGCGATGGCAGCCAACGGGGCGGCGAGACCGGCAGCCAACCAAGCCCAGCTTGGCGATTTCTCAACCACCGGTGCGGCGACCTCCGTGGAACCACTCGGATCCGGGGCGAGGGCGGGACGCCCTCGATCCGAAGGACGACCTCGAGCGGCATCAGAGGCGGGGGCTTCATCGTCAAATTCATCGAGCAGCGCCCGGCCGAGTTCCGCCTCCATGGCCTGCCGTTCGCCCGATTCCAAAAGCCCTGAACGGGCCTCATCATCCAGTTCATCGAGCCGCTGCCGATACAGTTCACGCAGCATCGCGGCACGCTCGGTCCCGCCACGGCCGGATCGGAAGAACGGCGCAGCGGCAAACGCTGCGCCGCCCAGGCCCAGCAGCGCGGCCCACAGCCAGAACATCAGGCGTCGTCCAAGATCTTCGCCAAGCGCGCCTGGTCCGCATCGCTTAGCTGGGCGCTTCGCTGATGCATCAAGCGCCAAGCGATCAAGCCAAGACCAGCCAAGACAAAGAGGATGGGCCCGCCCCACAGCAACAAGGTAGCGGCCTTCAACGGAGGGTCGTAGAGCACGAAGTCGCCGTAGCGGGCTTGCAGGTAGTCCCTGACCTCCTCATCGGAAAGACCTTCGCGCACCACCAGCCGATGCACCGCCGCCCGCAGGTCCTGAGCGATGGGCGCATCGCTGCCTGCCAGATTGGTGTTCAGGCACTTGGGACAGCGGAACTCGGCTATCAGGGCGCGAAAGCGGGCCTCCGCCTTGGCATCGGGGAACTCGTACACATCCACCGGGCTGGCACCCCAACCCGGCAGGCACCAGAGCAACAAGGCCAGGGCACTAACCCGCATCGCTGCGCGCCCCCCCGCCCGCCACCGGCACGCCCATGGCGGCCAAGCGGGGCGCGATCTCCTGGCGCCATATCTGCTCGTCGATCGCGCCCACCTGCTTGAACACCACGTCGCCGCCAGCGTTCAGCAGGAAAGTCTCCGGGGCGCCGTACACGCCCAACTCCACGCCCAAGGCACCGTCCGGGTCGATCAGGTTGAGTTCGTAGGGGTCGCCGTATTGGGCCAGCCAAAGCCGCGCCTTGGCCGGGTCGTCCTTGTAGTTGATGCCGATGATGCGCACCGAGGCCCGGCTGCGGATGCGCAGCAGTTCGTCGTGCTCGGCCTTGCAGGTGGGGCACCAAGTCGCCCAAACGTTGACCAGTACCGGACTGCCCAGGAGGTCAGCTCGGCGCACCAAGCCGCCTTCGCCATCAAGCCGCTCGGCCGCAAAGTCCGGAAAGGGCTTGCCGATCAGCGCCGAAGGCAGCCGATGGGGGTCCTCAAGCTGGAAGCCGAAGTAGCCGATCGCCAAAACCACGGCGAAAAGGGCCAAGGGCGCGAAAAGACCAATCCGGTTCATGCCGTTGCGGATTGCGCGCCGACCTGGACGCTGCGGCTTTCGATGCGGCGGCGAAGGCGCCGGTAGCGCGCATCAGCCACCGCCACGGACCCGCCCAAGGCCATCAGGACCGCCCCGAACCAGATCCAGCGCACGAACGGCTTGACGTACACGCGAACCGCCCAATCGCCGTTGGCCAGCGGCTCGCCCAGGGAAACGTAGATGTCCTTGAAGAAGCCGGCGTCGATGGCGGCTTCGGTCATCACCGAGCCGCTGGCGAAGTAGCGGCGCTTTTCCGGCGTCAGCCCGAAGCGGCGCTCCCCGTCCTCGATCGCAAACAGCCCGCGCTGCGCCCGATAGTTGGGGCCCGGCGCATCCACCACGCCGTCGAAGCGGAAGGTCACGTCGCCGTGGGTCGCCGATTCACCAACCGACATGCGGATGTCCTTTTCCACCGAAAGCTCGTGGGTCAGCGCAATCCCCAGCAAGCTCACGGCGAAGCCGATGTGGGCCAAGGCCATGCCCCAGTACGACAACGGCAGGGAAGCGCTTTTGAGCCGCAGGCGCCGACCGGCATCAACGGCGTGGGTGCAGAGGATCCAAAGCCCGAGTCCGACGGCTGCCGCCGCTCCCCAAGACCGCAAGCCCTCAAGCAGCAAGGCCACCAGGACCGCCAAGGCGACGCTGGCACCGAAACACCAGGCCAAGCGGCGGCGCAGCCGTGCGAAGCCCGATCGCTTCCAGCCGAGAAAGGGTCCAACGCCCAAGGCCACTGCCGCCGCCAGCATCAGCGGCACGAAGAAGCGGTTGAACCAAGGCGGGCCGATGCTGATCTTGTCACCGCCGGTCAGCGCCTCGTAGGCCAACGGGTAGAGGGTGCCCAGCAACACCACAGCCATCGCCACGACCAACAGCAGATTGTTCACCAGCAACGAGGCCTCGCGGCTGAACAGGCCATAGCGGACATCGGCGGCCGCGGCGCTCGCCCGCAGCGCGAAGAGCGTCAAGCTGCCCCCCACCACTAAGGCGAGAAAGCCGAGAATGTACAGCCCCCGGGTCGGGTCCACGGCAAAGGCATGCACCGATGTCAGCACCCCGGAACGCACGATGAAGGCGCCCAGCAAGCTCAGGCTGAAGGCGGAGAGCGCCAGCAGCAGCGTCCAGGTCTTGAACGCGCCGCGCTTCTCCGCAACCGCCAAGGAGTGAATGAGCGCGGTGGCGGCCAACCAAGGCATGAAGGAGGCGTTTTCCACCGGATCCCAGAACCACCAGCCGCCCCAGCCCAGCTCGTAGTAGGCCCACCAACTCCCCAAGGCGATGCCCAGGGTGAGGAACGCCCAAGCGATGTTGGTCCAAGGCCGTGACCAACGCGCCCAAGCGCTGTCCAGCCGCCCGGACAGCAGCCCCGCCACGGCGAAGGCGAAGGCCACCGAGAAACCGACGTAGCCCGTGTAGAGCATCGGTGGATGCACGATCAGCCCGAAGTCCTGCAGCAGGGGATTCAAGTCGGCGCCGTCCGCCGGCGGCAACGGCAGCAGGCGCTCAAAGGGATTGCTGGTCAGGAGCAGGAAGCTCAGGAAGCCAGCGTTCAGAAGCCCCATCACCCCCAGCACGCGGGCGAGGATGTCCGGCGGCAGCGCCGCCCCCCGCAAGGCAACGGCGCCCATCCACAGCGTCATGATGAGGGTCCACAGCAGCAACGAGCCTTCATGGGCGCCCCAAAGGGCACTGACCTTGTACTGCCAAGGCAGCAGGCTGTTGGAATTGTGCGCCACGTAGGCGACCGAGAAGTCATCGGTGACGAAGGCGTTGACGAGCACCAGGAAGCCCAAGGCCACGAACACCATCTGCCCGTAGGTCGCCGAGGTCGCCGCCTGCATCCAGCGCCCTCGGCCGGTGTGGGCGCCGCCTAAGCCAAAGACCGCCCCGGCAATGCTCAAGGCAAGCGCCAGGATGACCGACAGATGACCCAGTTCGGGGATCATCGGCGCTCGCCGGTCCCAGCAGCGCCATCGGCCAAGGGCATCAGTTCCGGCGGCATGTAGTTCTCGTCGTGCTTGGCGAGCACCTCCTCGGCTTGGAACACGCCATCCGCGCCGAGCTGGCCGCGCACCAGTATGCCTTGGCCTTCGCGGAACAGATCCGGCAGGATGCCGCTGTAGGCCACGCGGAAATCCGCCCCTTGGCGGTCGGTCAGCACGAAGGCCACGTCGAGCGAATCCGGCGCCCGACTCACGCTGCCCTCCAGCACCATGCCCCCGGCGCGAATGCCGACCCCGACCGGCGCTTCGCCGCCAGCGACCTGGTCCGGGGGATAAAACAGATTCAGGTTCTCATTGGCAGCCCGCAGCATCAGGGCCACCGCCGCCGCAGCGCCGGTGAGCACGAAGATTAGGGTCAGCAGCCGGCTACGGCGCTTCGGATGCATCACTGCCCTCCCCCGCACCGCTGCGCAACTGGCCCTGCAATTGGCGGCGTGCCCGGCGCCGTTCCGCGCGCAGCCCAGCCAGATTGGCGACCAGCAACGCCGCCGCGGCCGAATAGGCCATCCAGACATAGAGACCGTGCCCGCCCATGGCGAAGAAGGCCTGCCAGCTATCGAACATCATGGCCTCGCCTCCTGCCCGGCCCACTCGCGCACCCAAGCGGTCCCCTGTTCCTGGCGCAGGATGGCGGTGCGCAACTTGGCGATGAGGTTGGCGGCAAACAGGCAGTATGCGCCCAGCACGTTCACCAGCAGCGGCGCCCACATCGATGCCGGCATGGCCGGCGCCTCGGTCAGCTTGAACGTGGCACCCTGATGCAGGGTGGTCCACCACTCCACGGAATACTTGATGACGGGGATGTTGATGACGCCAACGACGGCGAGCAGGGCGCAAGCGCGCCCGGCGGCTTCCCGGGCGGGGATGGCCCGGCGCAGGGCGTAGAGGCCGAAGTAGAGGAACAGCAACACCAAGGTGGAGGTGGTGCGCCCGTCAAAAACCCACCAGGTTCCCCAAGTGGGCTTGCCCCAAACCGCACCCGTGAAGAGCGCCAGCGCGGTCATCCAAGCGCCGAAGCCAACCAGATTCTCCAGCACCAGTTGAGCCATCTTCATGCGCCACACCAACAGCAGGACACCGGCGGCACCGAGCGCCACATAGACCGACTGGGCCAAAATGGCGGCGGGCACATGAACGTAGATGATGCGGAAGCTGTTGCCCTGCTGGTAGTCGGGCGGGGCGAACGCCAGGCCCCAGGCCATGCCGACGACGATCAGCAGCACGGCCAGCGCCGCGAAGACGCGCTGCCAAGGGCCGCTCATTTGGTAGAACCACTTGGGCGACCCCAACCGATGCCAAAACTCCTTAAGCGTCACGATTGCTCCACGCTGATGCGCAAGGCCGCGGTGGTGGCGAACGGCGCCAGCGTCAGTGCCATGGCGCTGATTGCCGCCAGCCAGTAAAACTGCGCCGCGGCGCCTACGCCCGCCATTGTATCCAACGTGGCGCTGACGCCGAACACCAGCACGGGAAGATAAAGCGGCAGCAGCAGGAGCGCCAGCAGAACGCCGCCACCGCGCAAGCCCACGGTCAGCGCGGCGCCGACCGCCCCAATCAGGCTCAGGGCCGGCGTGCCCAGCAACAGGCCAAGCATCAGGGCCGGAAGCACTGCAAGGGGCAGGTTCAGCAGCAGCGCGACCACGGGCGCCAACACCGTCATCGCCACACCCGACACGCACCATTGCACCGCCACTTTGCCCAGCACCGCGGCAAAGGGCGGTTCGGCGAGGAGCAGCAACTGCTCAAGCGTGCCATCCTCAAAGTCGCGCCTGAACAGCGCCTCCAACGACAGCAGATTGGCCAGCAGCACCAGCACCCAGATGATGGCCGGCGCCAGCCCGGCCAAGCGCCGCGGCTCACCGCCGAAGGCAATGGCGAACAGGGTTGCCGCCAGAAACAGGAAAACCAGGGGATTGATGGCCTCATCCTTGGCGCGCATGAGGGACAGCCAATCCCGGCGAAACTGAACGGCGAACATGGGTTCAAGACCCTAGATGCACAGCAGACGCCGAACAGCCCAGCGTTTGATGGGTGGCGCACAGCACTGCCCCGCCACCGCCGCAGTGGGACTCCACCAGTTCGCGCACCAAGCGGCGGCCCTCGGCGTCAAGGGCGGTTAGCGGCTCATCGAGCAGCCACAAGGGTTGGTCGCCCAACAATAGCCGAGCCAGCCCCACCCGCCGCTGCTGGCCTTGGGAGAGCTGGCCGCTGGGATTGTCCCATTCGCCCTGCAGCCCAATGCGAGCAAGCGCCTCCCGAGCCGAACCCGCGCCAAGGCGCTCATAGGGCCTTAAGTTCTCCAAGGGCGACAGCAAGGCGCTGACGCCACTTCGATGGCCGAGATAGTGGCACGGCACCGCTTCCACTTCGCCGCTGTAGTCCGCGAAAAGCCCGGCGGCAATCCGCAGCAGGGTGGATTTGCCACTGCCGTTGGCCCCATGAACCTCCGCACAATCGCCTGCGCCCAAGGTCAGATCGAAGCCGCCAAACAGCCGACGCCCGCCGCGGGTGCAGGCGAGATCAGTCATGGCGAGCAGAGGAGGCTTCAACAGGGCGGCTCCAGCGGTAAACAGCGCAGTATAAACGCTCGCTAGAGTGCCAGATTGACCCCCACGTAGCCTTGGATGGGCATGGCCGGGAAGTACCGGTAGCTGCCGAAGGCGTGGTCGGCCCGGTCGGCGTAGCGCTCATCGAGCAGGTTGATGACCCGGGCGAACAGGTCGATGCGCTGGGTCAGCCGGTAGCCGCCGCGCCAATTGAGCACCACGTGACCCTTGTACTTGGCCGTGTTGGCGGCGTTGACGTAGTGCTCGCCCACTTGGTTGAGTTCAAACTCGGAATACCAGTTTTCGCCCGGTTGGTAACGCCAACGGGCGTTGGTGAGCCAACGGGGCGCCGAATCCATCATGTTGCCGTCTTCGATCCGTTCACCGCGGCCAGCGGCACGGGTGAAGTCGTATTTGTGCACCGCGTAGCTGACCGCAAGGCTTAAAGTGTGGCCTCCCAATTGCCAATCGCCGGAAAACTCGGCGCCGAGCGACTTGGTCCTGCCGTCGCTGACGTTGAAGCCGCTGGCGTCACGAAAAATAAAGTCGCGGGTCCTTTCGCTGAACGCCGAAACCGACCAAGCGCCGCTCTTGAAGCCCGCTTCCACGGACAGCAGGCGCTCGCTGTCCAAGTCCGCCACCGATTGCCCCTGCTGCAAGCGGTAGAGTTCAGTGGCTTGCGGCGGCCGAAACCCGGTGCTGAGCATCAGGTAACCGGAGTGGCGGGTGCCGAAGTCCCGTTCGACGCCCAAGCGGCCAGCCACTTCGGTGAAATCGTCATCCCGGGAGGCGGGCCGCGTGTACAAGCAGCCGCCGAAACCGCAAGCCGAGCCATCATCGCGGCTGTTGCCGGTCAGGTGGCGGTTTTCGTAGTCGTAGCTCAGGTGTTCAAGGCGCAGGCTATGCACTAGGCGCAGCCCCTCCGCCAAGGTTCCGCTCAGGTCGTAGAAGCCGGCCGCCATGATCGAATCGATGCCGTAGTCGTAGTGGCGCCCGGCGGGACGGGTAGCCACTAGGAAGGCCGACCCGGTCGTGGGTCGATCTTGAATCTCAAGGAGGCTGCCCTGCATGGCCTCAAGCTGCGCGCCGAATCGCCCGGCCCAAGCGCCGGCAGCAAACCCCTGGCTGACCAGTGCGCCGCCACTGGTCTGCTCATTGGTCTCCGTTGGCTGCCCGGGCAGGAAGTGTTGCAAGAACACCATGCGCGAGCGGCGCAAATAGGCGGAAGCCCGGGTTTGCTCCCGGCTCCAATGACTGGCGGCGCGCCAGGACCAAGCGTCCCGATAGGCCTCCGGGTTGGGGTTGGAGCGCCGCAGGTCACCGTCCTCATAGGCTTCAAAGCCCCGCACGTAGCTGCCGGTCTCCTGATTGAGGTTGGTGGCGTGCAAGGTGTTGCGCACCTGCCAGCCGCCCATGTCAACGGCATGGACCAAGGAGAGCTTTTGCTGACCGTATCCGGTGGCGTCGCGATAGCCGTTGGTTTGGCTGCCGTGAGCGCTCAGGCCAACACTGTGCCCGCCAATCTCCCCGCCCAACGCGGCTCGGGCCTGATAGTAGCCATAGGAGCCGCCCTCCAAGCTTAGACTGGCGCCTTGCGGATTGGCGGTAAGCACGTTGACCGCGCCATGCAAGGCGTTGCCGCCCAGCACAGCACTCGAAGGACCGCGCCAGACCTCGATGCCGCCCGCCTGCTCGCCATTGACTTCGAAGAGATTGTTGATGTTGCAAAAGCCGGCGGGGCGAATGGGCAGGCCGTCCTCAAGGTAGAGAAACTCGCCGCAGGCCCCAGCCCCGGTCAACACCGCCGAGCGGATGGCCGTCAGGTGCTCCTGGCCGGAGCCGCGTGCGACCCAAACGCCGGGAACCCGGGCCAAGGCCTCGTGAATGTGGTTGTGTCGGATCTCCGCCAGCGCATCGCCATCGATGCGGCTGGCGCTGCCCGCGGTTCCGAGGCGTTCGCCGAGGGTCCCGGTGACGACAATCTCCTCGATCCGGTCTGTGGCCAGCGGTGCGGGAGCGGCCAAGGCAAGTGCCGCGGGGGCGCCCAAGGCTAGCGCCGCGAGCAGGCAGCTAAGGCGCATTCGACCGCAACGCACTGTGATCACTACGCCAGATCCTTGTTCGGATTGATGAGGTACTTCTCGCCCGTTGCCTGCCGACCGTATGTTTGAATCGCATCGACGGACAGCGCTTCGGCCAAGGACACTTCCCGGGCGTAGTGGCTGGCGAAGGTGGTCTTGATCTCGCGAGCCACCCGCTCGCGCAGGGCTTGCGCCGCTTCTGGGCCGATCTTGGCTAGGAAGGGAGGCAGCAGCCAGCCGCCGATGCCCCAAGCGAACCCCCAATTCCGGGTCAGTTGGGTGGGACTTCGGTCCAAGCCGCCGTATATGTAGAGCTGCTTGAACACATCGGTGCCATAGCCGCCCACCGCGCCACCACGGCGCACCGCTGCGGCTTCCATGCAGGTCAGGATTTGGCTGCCCAGCGAACCGCCGCCGGTGGCGTCGAAGGCCAAAGTGACGCCGGTTTCAGCAAAGGCGTCGGTCAGCGTCGCCATGAAATCCGCTTCGCTGGAGTTGCAGACATGGGTGGCGCCAATGTCCTTCAGCAGCGCCACCTGCTCCGGCTTGCGCACGATGTTGACCAGCGCAACGTCATCGGCAAGGCAGATTTTCTGCAGCATCTGCCCCAGATTCGAGGCGGCGGCGGTATGCGCCAGTGCGGAGTGGCCCTCCATGCGCATGGTTTCGACCATCCCCAACGCCGTCAGCGGATTGACGAAACAGGACGCCCCTTCCCGCGCCGTCGTCCCCTCGGGGAGCGGCAGCGCGTCGGAAGCCTTGATCTTGCGGTACTGGGCGTACATGGCACCGCCCAGCACGGCCACGGTCTTGCCAAGCAGCCCTTGGGCGGCTGCGGTCGCGCCGGCCGCCACCACGGTGCCGGCACCCTCGTTGCCCACCGGCAGGGACTGATCCAAGCGGGGCGCGAGATGGCGCATGAAGGCTTCTGGCACCTGGGCGGTGAGGGCGGGCCGACCCTCGCTCTCGCCAGCCTCCACGGTCGACAAATCGGCAAATCCGAGCAGCAGGCCGAGGTCCGAGGGGTTGATGGGCGACGCCTCGATGCGGATGACGATCTCATCCTCCCGCGGCTTCGGCATTTCCACCTCAGCTAGGCTGAGTCCGAGTTGGCCATCGGACTTAACCGTTGACCTAAGTTGCAGTGGCATGGGTCGCTCCCATGTTGGGAAGGGTTGGAAGACAGCGCTTTGTAGCAGGAAACGCCGGGTGTGACAATTGGCGCATCACTGCAGCCGGATGTGGAACCAGACTTCGCTTGATTCCCCCGGCGGCAGGAAGGCCTCGTAGATCCAGCGGACGGCGCGCACCTCCGCGGCGGCTGCGGAGCGCACCAGCCCGTCCTCCGTGACCACCAGTTCATCCAAGGGGAAAAACGCCGCCTCTTCGGATGCGCCGTCAACGGGTGCTTCGGCGGTCACGCCGGCGCGGTAGAGGATGCGCGCGTCCGGGCCGCCCGCCGAATCCCAGACATACTCTGTGGACTCCGGTATGGGGTTGGTGATGACGATGGCGCCCGGATCGACCGGCACCAGACCCGTGTTGGTGAAGGCGATGCTGTAGCGCAGTTCATCCCCCGCAGCCACCAAGGCGGCGTCGGTCAGGTCAGGTTCCAGTTCTCCCTTCTCCTCGACCCAGTTGTCCACCCGATGGATGGCGGTGGACAGACGCACTTCGGCCATCGTCCACTGGACCAAACCCAGTCCGGCCACGAGTAGAAGCGCCAAGATCATCCGTTGCATCAAGCCAATCCCTCCCCGACTTGCAACAGGCTCAAAAGCGATTCGTCCCGCGCCAAGCCGGCAAAGTCAAACAAGTCCCGGTCGCCGAGATGCGAGGCCGTCACGTGGCGCAGGCCCCGGGCGATGTTCTCCACCCGGCCCGGAAACTCCCGGTCCCAAGCCTGGAGCATCGCCTTGATCGCCTGACGCTGCAGGTTGTCCTGGGAGCCGCATAGGTTGCAGGGAATGATGGGATAGCCGGCAAGCGCGGCCCAGCGGGCGATGTCCTTCTCGCGTACGTAGTACAGCGGCCGAATGACCAGATTGCGGCCGTCATCGCTCTTCAGCTTCGGCGGCATGGCCTTCAGGCGCCCGCCATGAAAGAGGTTGAGGAAGAGGGTTTCCACCACGTCGTCAAGATGGTGGCCCAAGGCGATCTTGGTGGCGCCCATGGACTGGGCGGCGTTGTAGAGGATTCCGCGCCGGAGCCGGGAACAGACGGGGCACGTGGTCTTGCCCGGCGGCGTGAGGCGCTGCACCACTGAGTAGGTGTCCTCTTCGAGGATGCGGTACTCGACGCCAAGGGACGAAAGGTAGGACGGCAGCACGTCTTCGGGAAAACCGGGCTGCTTCTGGTCCAGATTGACTGCCACGAGTTCGAAGTCCACCGGCGCATTGCGCTGCAAGCTCATCAACAGGTCAAGCAGCGTATAGGAGTCCTTGCCCCCCGACAAACACACCATGATGCGGTCGCCCGCCTCGATCAGGCCATAGTCGGCCACCGCCTGGCCCGCCAAACGCCGCAGCTTGCGGTGCAGCTTGTTGCGTTCATAAACAGTTTTAGCGGCAGCCTGGGCCATCATTGCATGCCCCGCAGAACCAGCATCGGCGGCGAGGACACCAGGCGCCGGGTACCAACCAAGCCAACGGTCAGGATCAGGCCAGCACCCACGATGGGGCCGAGGAGCCATAGCCAAGGGTGGGCGTTGGCCGGCAATTCAAAAATCTGCGATTGCAGCAGCGCCACGGTGACTTCAGCGCCCACCACCGCCACCAAGCCGGAGAACGCCCCGAGCACAGCGAACTCCGCCGCCAAGCTGCCGCGAATCAGCGAACGGGCACCGCCCAAGGTGCGCACCAAGGCATGCTCCCGCATGCGCGCATCGCGGCTCGCCTGGATGCTGGCAATCAGCACTAGGCAGCCGGACGCCACCACCAGCGCCAGCACCAACTCCACCGCCTGGGTGACGCGATCGACGATGCTCTGGATCTGTTCGACGATGGCGTCGATTTCGATGACGGTGATGGTTGGAAATTCCGACAGCAGCCGGTTCAGGAATCGCTTCTCCTCTTGCGGCAGAAAGAAGCTGGTCATGTAGGTGGCGGGCAGGTCTCTAAGCGCCGCCGGGGAGAGGATGATGAAGAAGTTTGGCTGCATGCTCTCCCACTCCAAGCGGCGCAGGCTCGCGACCTCCGCCTCCACCGGCTGCCCGCCGACGTCGAACGCCAGTCGGTCGCCAACGCCAAGACCAAGTTCCAGCGCATACTCGTCCTCCAAGGACACCAGCGCCCGATCGTCGTCGGGGCGCCACCAAGCGCCAGCCACCACCTCGTTGTCCTCGGGCAGCGCCGCCGTCCAAGTCAGGTTGCGCTCCGAGGAAAGCCGCGGGCCCTCCGCATCCGGGTGCCGATGCCGATCCTGCCAAGCTTGGGCGTCCTCGCCGTTGACGGCAACCACGCGCCCACGGATCATCGGATACAGCGGCCCCTGCCGTTCGCTGTTGCCTTCGAGCAGCGCGTTCACCGGAGCCAACTGCTCCGGCGTGACGTTCATCAGAAAGTGGTTGGGCACGTCGTCCGGCAACGCTGAACGCCATTCGTCGATCAACGCCGTGCGCAGCAGCACCAACACCAGCAGCAGCATGATGGCGAGACCGAAGATGAGAATCTGGGCGATGTTCTCCCGATGACGGCGCTGCAGACCGGATAGGGCCAAGCGCAGGACACTGCCGGCCTGCATGCCAATCACCCGCCCGCCGCGCAGCAGCAGCCACGCCAAGGCGCCAAAGGCCAGCAGCACTGCCAAGGTGCCTAGCAGCGTCCATAGGGTGAGCATCAAGCTGCCGCTGTACCAGATCAGCAGCGTCAGGCTGCCGGCCGCGGCGGCACCGTAGGTGAGCCACTCCGACGCCGGGGGAGCGCCGAGGTCACGGCGAATGACCCGCATGGGAGATATGTTCTTGAGGTGCAGAAGCGGCGGCATGGCGAAGGCCAAGGCGCAAATCAGGCCGGTGGCGGCGCCAAGGGCGAAGGGCCGAACGCTGGGCGGCGGCAATTCGACGGGAATCAGGGTGTCCAAGGCTTCAATGACCAGCAGGTGCAAGGCGCTCCCCGCCGCCAGCCCCAGCGCGACGCTGACCGCGCCGACCACGCCGAGAATGCCGAGGTAGCCGGTCAGGATGCGGGCTGGGCCGGCACCGAGGGTCTTGAAGATGCCCACATGGTCGTAGTGGCGGCGGGAATAGCGGTGCGCCGACAGGGCCACGGCAACCCCTGCCAGCAACACCGCCAGCAGCCCGCCGAGCAGCAGAAAGCTCTCCGCCCGGTCCAAGGCGTCGCCGATGCGTGGGCTGCTCTCGCGAATGCCCACCCAGCGGAATTCGGGTTCCACGCCCAACTCCTCGCGCAGCGCCTCAAGCGCCGCATCCGGCCCGCGCAGCAGCAGCCGGTAGCCGATGCGGCTGCCGGGCTGCACCACCTCCGTGGCCGGCACGTCGGCCAAGTTCATCAAGAGCCTCGGCCCCAAGTCGAAGAAGCTGCCGCCCCGGTCCGGCTCCTTGACCAGCACCCGGGTCACTTTGAGGGAGGCCATGCCCACCTCCACCGTGTCGCCCAAGCGCACGTCCAAGGAGGGGAAAAGCCGCGAGTCGATCCATATTTCACCCGGCACGGGCACGTCGTCCACCGGAGCGCCCCGGCCAAAGGGCTCCATGCCGGTGATAAGCGTCCCCCGCAACGGGTAGTCCTCGCTCACCGCCTTGACGGCAACCAATTGATTGCGCTCATCGCCCGCGAACACCATGGAGGGAAAGGACAGCACATCCGCAGCATCCAGCCCCCGCTTCTCGGCTGCCCGGCGAAACTCATCGGGAATGGGGCGGGAGCCGCCGATGTAGCGGTCGGCGGCCAGGAAGTTGGCCGACTCCAGCAACAGCGCCTGGTGCAGCCGATCGACGAACAGGCTGATGGCGGTGACCGTGCCAATGGCCACCAGCAAGGCCGCCAGCAGCAGGCCGAGTTCCCCCGAGCGCCAGTCGCGCCATGCCATGCGGGATGCAAGCCGCAAGTTCACGCGCGGATTCTCCCCGCTTCCAGTTCGATCACCCGGCCGCAGCGCTCCGCCAGCCGGTCGTCATGGGTGACCAGCACCAAGGTCGTGGCAAAGGCTTCGTTGAGTTCAAACAGCAGCTCGATGATTCGGGCCCCGGTGCCGGTATCG
Source organism: uncultured Pseudomonadales bacterium (assembly GCA_964598305.1). Classification (GTDB taxonomy): domain Bacteria; phylum Pseudomonadota; class Gammaproteobacteria; order Pseudomonadales; family Azotimanducaceae; genus Azophilus. The sequence continues at coordinate 38,757 of CAZRBP010000016.1, forward strand.
AGGTTGCCGGTCGGCTCATCGGCGAACAGTACCGTCGGGCGGGAGGCGAAGGCGCGGGCGATGGCCACCCGCTGCTGCTCACCGCCGGACAGTTGCCGGGGATAGTGCCCGGTTCTTTCACCGAGGCCGACTTGGCGCAGCAGGTCCAGCGCCGATTCGGAGGCGTCGTCGTCGCCGCGCAGCTCGGCGGGCAGCATCACGTTCTCCAGCGCCGTCAAGCTGGCCAGCAATTGAAAGGTCTGAAACACAAAGCCGACGTGCTCGCCGCGCATCCGGGCGCGCTGCTCCTCGTCCATGGCGGTAATCTCGCTGCCCGCCAAGTGAACGGTGCCGGCGCTCGGTAGGTCGAGTCCGGCGAGAATGCCGAGCAGGGTAGTCTTTCCGGAACCCGATGCGCCGACGATGGCCAGGCTTTCGGCAGCGTTGATTTCCAGTTCAATGCCATCCAAGATGACTAGCCGCCCTTCCGCGGTCGGAACGTTCTTCCCTATGCCAGATGCTCGAATAACGCAGGGCTCCATGAGGTGTTTTATGTCCCGGTGGATGAAAGCCGGACGCCGGTTCGTACTGGCGCCCCTGTTGATGGCCGTGGCGGCGCTTTCGGCGAATGCCGTCCAAGCCGCAACGATACTGATATTTGGCGACAGTATCAGCGCCGCCTACGGGATTCAACGAGAACAGGGCTGGGTGGCCCTGTTGGAACGCCGCTTGGCGAACCAAGGGCCGCAGTTCCGGGTGGTGAACGCCAGCATGAGCGGCGAGACCACCGGCGGCGGCTTGGCTAGGCTGCCCAGGGCGCTTGAGGAACATGACCCGGACCTGCTCATCATCGAACTCGGCGGCAACGACGGGCTGCGCGGCTACCCGGTGGCCAACATCCGCCGCAACCTGGCCCAAATGATCGAAGCCGCCGACCCGCTGCGCCGCGACGTGCTGCTGGTGCCCATGCAGATTCCGCCCAACTACGGGCACCGCTACACCCAAGCGTTTCGCGACCTGTTCACCGACCTCTCCGAAAGCTACGACGTGCCTTTGGCGAACGACTTCATCGAAACGGTGGCCCTTCAGCCCGAACTGATGCAGGACGACCGCATCCACCCCACCGCCGCCGGCCAGCCCTTGCTGCTTGATGCGCTCTGGCCCACCATCAGACGGCTGCTAGCCGACTGAATCCACCTCAGCGGGTGCCGGAAGTTGGCGTACCGGATGCGCTATGATGTCGATCTGCGTCCCCCCGCGAACGGAATCCCGCCGATGGCCGAGCGCTTCTTCAACACCTCCGGGCCG
>CAZRBP010000017.1:0-39386 GCA_964598305.1 uncultured Pseudomonadales bacterium
TCGGAAAGCTGCGCGAAGGCGCGTTTCCCAATGAGCAGTCGGTATCCCAAGGCATTGTGCTGCGAATTCTGAGCGACTTGCACTGGGACGTGTTCGAAAACAGCGTCGTTTGGCCGGAGTACGCCACGGCAGGCGGCGGACGGGCCGACTTCGCCCTCTGCGAGCCACGCTCGAAGCCCAAGGTGCTCATTGAGGTAAAGCAGCCGGGCAAGTCGCAGGGTGGGGTCAGGCAATCGCTCGAATACGCCTTCCACACTGGCGTGCCCTTTGTAGTGCTCACCGACGGCCAAACCTGGAGCTTCTATCTGCCAGCCGAAGCGGGCAACTACGAAGACCGCCGCGTGTTCAAGCTGGACCTCTACGATCAACCAGCGGACCGGTCTGCTGCGATACTCGAACGCTACCTCCATTGGGAAGGTGTGGCATCCGGCAAAGCGTTGGAGAGCGCTCGAAGTGAATACAGAAGTCAAGCCCGCCGCACCTTGGCTCGTCAAGCCATCCCCGAAGCTTGGATGCAGCTTGTCGAACAGCGCGATGAATTGCTCATCGAGCTGGTCGGCGCTGCTGTGGAGTCAAAGGAAGGCATTCAGCCGAGTGATAGAGACGTGGCTGAGTTTCTGCAGTCTCTTTCCTCCCCTTTCATCCCATCTAATCGACCACCGCCAGCGGTTCCGGCCACAGATAAGTCCGTTCAGCGGGAAGTGATTGAGAGTGTGCGCAATCACACTAAGCCCCGCATAAAGGCCGTGGGAGTCAAGGTCATCCGGCGGGAAACGATTGGTGGCGAAATATGCTTCTGGATTCGCGAAGGGCTCAACTCCGAGGAGATTTTGTCCAAAGTGAGACAGAAGCACCCGCAAGCAAGTACAACCAAAAATAGCGTTGCCTATTATCGTTCGGGGCTTAAAACCGGAAAGTTTGTTTTGGGAGACTGACTTTTGAATGCGTTGCAGTCTTTTGCTATCGACTGGCGGTAGCCTAGTTTGAACCAGGTTGGAAGCGTCCGCCGCGAAGGCCGAAGGGGTAGGGTTTTTCAGTAATCTGGCATACATGGGTGCCAAATTTACGCGAATTTTGGCACATAGCGCTCAGGGGTTGCCCAACCGAACTCTGAACTTGCTTTGCTGTCACATCCCCCAGATGTGAATGTCGGGGCCACTGCCGGATTCGAGGCGGTGGAACAGCCGCTCGTCCCAGCCCTTGGTTGGGTCGCGGTCGAAGATGACCAGATGCCCGGTCTCGGCGCCGCAGCGGTCCATGTAGCCGGCCGTTTGCTCAAGGCCGTCGCGGACGGTTGCGGCTAGGCTTCTGCGCAGCACCTTGCACTCGACCACATGCTTGCGCGGCGGTGCTCCGGCACCCACTGCGGGCCAGACGATCAGCAGGTCTGTGCGTTGGCGGCCCAGGCCGTACTCACGTTCAATGCGGCCGCCGCCGTTCACGACGCGCTGCAGGAAGGCCTGCAACAGCAGTTGCGGCCCGGCCTCCCGATAGTCGAAGCGCTCCACCCAATGCTCCGAATGCTCCCGGAAGAAGGCTTGGAAGGCAGCGAGCAGCTTTTCGACGTCGAGGTCGCCAGTGGCGTCAACGTACCAAGCCGTGTCCTCCACAAGCCCCGCTTGGGCTGCGTAGGTGAGCTCGCGGGGCACCACTTCGGCGTAAACGGGATTGGCGATGCGCAGCGGATCATCGTGTGCCACCAAGCCGAGGTCGCGAGCGTACTCGATGTCCCGCGTGGAAAACTCGCGTTCGTCACCGCCGCTCAGCAGGGGCTCGACCACCCGGCGCACTCGCTCCTCCCGGAGTTTGTCGGTGAGTTGGTCTAAGTGGGTCTCGCGGCGGGCGATGAGCCGCTCTTGGGCATCGAGCGCATCGTCCGCGGCGATCACCCGGCCGCGGTCGCGGCCCGCCTCGCTGCGAAAGCAGGTTTCGTCGGCCAGCGCGTTCACTAGCCACGGCTGGCCTTGGGTCTGAGTCCAGATGGTGTCCACAGCGTCTGGTGTGAATGGCTGGCCCGTTTCCCCAGTGTGTTGCCCCAACAGAGCCTCGACCTCCTGCTTGGAGAAGTCGCCCAGGCGCAAGGATCTCGCCTTGATGTTGAATGCGCTGCCGCCGGCGATGACGGTGTTTTCGGAAGTCGAGTGAATACGGTAGTCACGCACATCGCGCACGCCGCATAGAACCGCGGCTTGTGGAAAGCCCTCGGGGCGTTGGTCGTAGCCGGAACGCAGCTGGCGCAGCACCGACAGCAGCGTATCGCCAACCAAGGCGTCGATCTCGTCGATGAGCAGCACCAGAGGCTTGGCTTCCGCCGCCGCCCAACGGCTGAGTGCTTGGCGAAGGGCTCCGTGGGGGCCGGATCGAGCGAGGATGTCCGGCCAAGATCGCTCCAGAAAGTCATCGCCGAGCGTGGAACTCGCCCGGAAAGCGAGCTCATCCAGAATGGCCCGCATGGCCTTTTCCGTGTCCTCGCGGGCAGCCTGCCCGGCTTCGACGTTGGCATACACGCATCGGTAGTCGCCCTCAGTGCCGCTGTTGAGCAAGTCGCGCAGTCCCAGCAGGGCCGAGGTCTTGCCGGTCTGGCGGGGGGCGTGCAGGACAAAGTAGCGCTCGTTGCGGACCAAGGCGAGCACGTCGTCGATGTCCAGGCGGCTCAGCGGCGGGATGCAGTAGTGCTTGTCAGGATGAATCGGACCCGTGGTGTTGAAAAAGCGCATGGGGCCAGTATGGCATGTTTGGCGCTTGAATCGCGCTGCATGCGGTCCGGCTTCTAGCCGGAGGCGGCGTTGGGGTGCAGGACGTTGAAATTCTGGTGGAAAAAGAGCTCCCGCTCGCTTTCCGACAGGGTTGCCGTGGCCCGCTCGAAGCGGCCGATGGGGTCGCGTCCGCCCTCCGCGTGGGGGTAGTCGGAGGAGAACAGGTACAGTTCCGGGAAGGATTCGCTGACCATCTGCGCCACGTCCTCGAAGGGGTAGGGCGTGAACCGCAGTTGGGCACGGATTTGCTCGCTTGGGGCGCGCTTCAGCTCCTGAAGGTGGGGTTCGGACTTCGCCCAGATCGCGGCGGCGTGGTCGAGGCGGCGGATCATGTCCGGCACCCAGCCGGCACCGAGTTCGATGACGCCGCCACGCAGCGTCGGGTGGCGCTCCAGCACGCCGTCGAGAACCAGCACGGAGATGAATCGGTGGGCGGCATGGTGGATGACCGTCAGGTCCTTGGAGCCGATCACTTCCGCGCCGCCCCGGGCACTGCGGTGGTCTGGGTGGCCGTCATTCATCCACGGGTCGGGAATCGAGAGGTCGGCGCTGCCGACGTGCAGGATGAAGGGCACACGGCGTTCCGCCAAGGTGGCCCAGATGGGTTCGTGAAGCGGATGGCCGGGGGATCGTCCGCCGGGGGCGTCCGCCGAGATCCACACCGCGCCGAGCCCTAAGTCGAGTGCGCGGCCGATTTCCTCAAGCGCTTGGCTCGGGTCGTCGAGTGGCACCATGGCGACGCCGATGAGGCGGGCGTCGGCGTCGCAGAATTCAGCCATGGCGCGGTTGTGGGCCCGCGCCGCGCCGTAGCGCAGGTTGGCGGTGGGCGCGGTGAAGATGGGGCGGGCGCAAAAGGAGGAGAAGATGACCTGCCGCTGAAAGCCGAGCAGGTCCAGCGCTTGGCTGCGCTCCTCGCCGCTGAACGCGCCCAAGGCATCGTGCCACTTGGGGCCGCGGGTGAGGTTCTCGCCAAGCGCAGCCAATTCCGCCCGTCGGCTTGGGCTGTGGCCGCGTCGCCCGGCATGGGCCGTCGCATCGAAGATGCCCGTCAGGGAGTCCAGCATGGGGACCAGTTCGTCGCGAATGCCGGGCTCGGCGTGCGCGGTCAGGAAGTCCGGCAACTCCATGAGGTGGCTGTCAGCATCATTGATCTGCCGGGTTCCGGCGTAGGACATGGAACTAATCCCCTATTCGACTGGCTTGGCACCGAATTCGGAGATTACCAAATGAATGATGTTCCGTAATGGCCTGCACGGTTTCAAAGGGATTGGGACCGCGGAGTTTCGCGTAGCGAAACTCCAAACGAGTCGGCGTTAGCCGACTCGCAGCCAGTTGAGCAGAGTGGCGGTGATGGCCGCTGTCACGGCCAAGGGCTCATCGAACATCAGGTGGTGATAGGCGCCGGGGATTTTGAACACGGGCACCTCCCGCCCCTTCAGCCCGGCCGTGTACTCGCCGTAAAGTGCGGCCTCGTCGGTGCTGTTTTCGCCGAGTATCACCGCGGCCGGGCAGGGTAGGCCGATAAACTTGTCGCGCTGGTCCACGCCCATTTCCAAGTAGTCGAACAGCGTCGGGTCGAACTTCCAGATCCAGCCGCCTTCCACTTGCCGGATGCCCCGGCTCACCATGTGCTGGAGCACGCCGGGATAGACATTGGGCTGCTCGGGAATGAGTCGGAAGCGGCCCGCTATGGTCTCCCGGTCGGGATAAACCCTGGGCTTGCGACCGGCCTTGACGCCATCGCGCTTCGCCCGCATGCCCCACTCCAAGTACGTTTCCGGTGGGGCGACCGTGAAGTCCAGAAAGATGATGCCGCCGAGCGCATCGCCGTGCCGGTGCCCGGTTTCCAGGGCCACGAAGCCGCCAAAACTGTGCCCGACGACGAACGGGTCCGGCCCCAAGCTGGCGGCTTGGCACACTGCCCACACTTCGTCGGCCAACAGCCGTGCGCTGTAGCGCGACCGCCAAGCGCTGTCGCCGTTGCCGGACGAATCGAGCGCGGCCACCCGAAAGTTGTCGGCCAAGTAAGGCGCGACGAAGCGCCACCACTCAAGATGGGCGTTGCTGCCGTGGATCAGCACCACCCCCGGCTTGCCGACCTCTCCCCAGGTTTCAAAGTGGATGTTGGCGCCTTCAACGACAACGTCGCCGGGCTCCGATGGCACATCAAGGGCGCGTTGAAACCAGTGGGGTGCGTCCATACTAGGTTCCGGTCGGGCAAAAGCGGTGCAACTTACCAGAAACGGCGGGTCTTCCAAGGGACTTCCCCGACCCAATCAGAGGTTTCCTGCGTTTGCCTGCTGGAGTTCCGGTTGGGAACAAGGAAACTAGATCGATTTCGGGGCGCAGAGGGGGGTGGGGAAGGGGGCAAAAGTAATGGCGTAAGCGGGCTTCAAGGCGCCGGTTTGCGTGACGATGTTCCCAAAGGTCGGTCGGTTCAGGTCTCAACCCACCTCTAGGAGATCCTTCTCGCAAGCGATGTAGCGCACAGGCTTTGGGAGCTTTTTCAAAACACGCTCTTGCAGAAGGCGCTTGATCCACGCGTTCGCTGTAGGTTTGGTCACTCCCAGTGCATCCGCAATTGCGTTGGCTTGCTTCGGTTCCGTGCAGAGCGCGGCTACCAGAAACCGCACCCTTTGATACAGATCTTCGGCGGGATCTATGCTCGCATCCGCTTGGCGCTCGTCGGCTTCGCGGTTTCCCTTACTCACCCGATGAGCCACCAAAGATGCCTCCGAAGGCGACTCACCCGATTGGCCGTCCGCGATTGACAACTCCACCTGTTCACCGCGCTGTTCCGTGCCCGCCTCGCCGGATTGACTCGAAACTCGCCCGGTGTTCCCGGCCTCAAGATGTGCGCCAAACACCGGATCGTCGAGACCCGCCAACCAACGCCCTCCGAGGCCAACCAGCTTGGGATTGCCCGACTCCGCGGCTTCGGTCCGCTTGACTGATAACGGCACCCATCCCCTTTGCAAGTTCTCGACAGCGCCTCTCCATGTTCCGCCGCTGTCGGGTGTGCTGCTCACAACGATGGCGTCGTGGGCCAGACAATAGATGTACTTGTTGCGCGCCATTGCGTTGCCCACCATGAAGCGCGCCTCTGGGTTGAACGGCGACACAAGCGCGAGATCCCCGGACATGAGATGCCTGCGGTACTTTTTTGAAGTCGCGGCCGGGAGAAGGTTGTCCGCGAGAACACCCATAGCGGTCCCTTCCGCGAGGAGCGCCCCGAACATCGCCGCGCTATCCACTCCAGCGGCGCCGCCGGAAACAACCAACTCTCCACACTCAGCAGCGCGGCGACCAACTTTCTCTGCGAAGGCGATGTCGGCATCGCTGGCATGTCTGGAGCCAACTACTGCGATGCTGCGTGCCATCAGGAGTTCCCTATTGCCGCAGCCGAACAGGACCGCTGGTGCTGTCTGCCCCAGCCGCTGCTTGAGACAGCTCGGATAGTCCACGTCCGATCGCGTGGCCACCCACAGTCCGGCCCTCTCCCACTTCTCTAACCCGAATCCGAGTGCCGCTCCCCGGTTCAGCAGCGCTTGAACACGCGGAATCGTTACCTTGGGGTGTTCCCAATGTTCTAGACGGTCCGCCAGATTGCATTGCAGCAGGTCGGCTGGAGCTAGAGATTGGTCCCTGAGCCACCGAGCGAACTCACCCCACTCCGTAGGCGTCAGCGGCTTGATCGTTCCTGCCGCCGACTTGCCAAACGACACGGTAAGAAGCATGACCACTTCGGTCTCAAGGGTCAGATCCATGTCAACCTCCTGGGCTCGCCGTAGCGAGCGCGAACGGCCACACCGCCGAACAGCCAGCTTGCCGGAGCAGTGCCGCAACGACCGTGAGCGTCCAGCGGGAGTCCGCTACGTCGTCAACCAGCAGTACGCCACCCTCCCGGACTCGACCTTCAATGACAAAGGCCCCATCGAGATTATGGCACTGATGGAATCGGTTCTGTTGCGCCTTCTGAGGCGCGTTTTCCCTGACCTTCGCCACCGCCGAACCAAAAGGCAGCGACAGTTCTGCTGCAAGGCGGCTTGCGTAGTCTGGAACCAGTGCGGGATGGCGGCTCGAAGGGATGCACGTGACCCAAACCGGCCAAGGATCCGGCTGCCAACGATCCCGTATCATCTCCGCCGCCGCGCTGACAAGTTCGTCTCCAAAACGGCCGCGGTGCTTATGGCGCTGCACGATTTCTCCCCATCCAGCGTCGCCCCACCTGGAGAGCACTCGTCCTGTCTCTGCGCGAAGCGTCGCAGGCAGATTGCCCGACCAGCCGTATTCCGGAAACGCTCCCTTCGCGACCTGCTTGTTGCACTCCAGCGGCATTTCCGCTTGGCGGAGATGCCGGGTGGCGGCAACCACGGTTTTGTGAGAAATCGACGTATCGATAACGGGACTGCCCGTGCATCGTGCGCATTTTCCGCATGGTTTCGGATTGGGGTCGTCCAGCGCTTCCGCCAAGAATCGCATAAGGCACCCCGATTCGTCGATGTAAGACTGAACCTGCTCCCATTCCGCCTCCCTCTGTGAGGTTAGACGGCTGACCCGCTCGGTGTTGACCCGGTAGGGGATGGCAGTTCGCCGCCATTTGGAACCGTCCCTGATGACCGGCGCGGGATTGTCCACGGATAACACTTTTAGAACCTTCTCAATCTGGCTGTGGCGAAGGTTCAACGACTCTTCCAGTTCCCGAGCAGTCAAGCCCTCTTCGCTTTCGAGCGCTCGAAGCACGTCTTCTATCCAATGCTCCTCAGGAAAGGCGGTCCGCCGGAAGTACTCGTGGATTTCCCCATCTTCGGCACCCGACAAGAGCACGCCAACTGCCCGCTCAATGCCCCGTCCTGCACGCCCAACCTGCTGGTAGTAGGCGATAATCGACCCAGGTGCCTGATAGTGCACCACGAACCCGAGGTCAGGCTTGTCATAGCCCATGCCCAGAGCCGTCGTTGCCACCAACGCCTTCACCTCGTTGCGGTCGAGAGCCTGCTCCAGCCGTCGACGGTATGTGTTCGAATCCTCGTAACTTTCATGCATGACGTTTGCATGGTACGGTCGGACGAGGATGCCCCGTTGATTCAACCAAGCGGAAACCTGTTCTGTGTCCCGTTGCGTCAACGCGTAGATGATGCCCGTGCCCGGAAGCTCTTTGATGTGTTCTGCGAGCCAAGCGAGACGCTCCGCCTGCGATGGAAATCGAATCGTTTGGAGATGCAGACTCTCGCGCATCAAAGCCCCGCGCTGGACTGTCAGCTCACCCAACTGCCGCTTTGCGTCGTCGATGACTCGGTCGTTGGCAGTCGCGGTAGTGCCGACAATCGGCACATTCGATGGCATTCGCCGCAACACGCTCACAAGGCGTCGATAGTCGGGGCGAAAGTCATGGCCCCAGTCAGATATGCAGTGGGCCTCGTCCACCACCAGCAGCCCGATCCGCTCAGACACCGGCAGGAGCACCTCATCCATGAAGGTCTCGTTGGCCAAGCGTTCCGGTGAAATCAGCAGTATGTCCGCCTTGTCCGACAGCACGTCGCGTTTCAGGTCCGGCCAGTCCGAGCGGTTTGTGGAGTTAATGGACATCGCCCGGATCCCCATCCGTTCGGATGCTACGACTTGATTCCGCATTAGGGCCAGCAAAGGCGACACGATCAACGTCGCCCCGGAACTGCTGTCGCGGAGCATTCGAGTTGCGACGAAGTAGATCGCGCTCTTCCCCCAACCCGTGCGCTGGATCAGCAGCAACCTTTCTCGGCGATTCACGAGGGCGTCAATGGCCTCCCATTGTCCGTCGCGGAATCCAGCCTCCTGATCGTCGAGCAAGCGCCGCAACAACGTAAGCGCTGACGATCGGTTGGTCATCCTTTCCCCATACAACCAGTTGATTTGTACCGCTACAGCTGCGTCCTTCCCCTTCGCGGGTAGAGCAGCCAATCTCTCTGATTGATCATGACATGTCCCACCATGCAGGGCCACTCCACGACTGCTCTCTGGTCAGCAATTGGTGAAATCACCGCTTGGGATTTGAGCGTTGGGGTTTTACATTAGCCAACCCATGACGCTGAGACTTCTGTTGTCTCTGCTGTCCACCCCGCTGTTGTTGAGCGAGGCGGCCGCCGGGCAATCCCAATCCACCGATTTTCAGCCTGCGGCTTCGTTTGCCGAGGTGCAGCGGCAGCATCGCCGCCTGCCGGCGGACGACATCTGGTGGACCGTCAACGGGCCGGACATGGCCTGGAACTTCAAGAACCTGCATCAGCTCTTCCCCGCGGTTAACGTGTACCGCAATGGGCCCGTCGCCGAGTTGGCCGCCGCGCCGATGGCCGAGATCGCCGACTATCCCATCGATACGCCGCAAGGCACCTTACCCTTTGCGGACTTCATCGCCAGCGATCAATCCACCACCTTGGGCATCGTGATCCTGCACCGGGGCAAGATCGCCTTCGAGCGCTATCCGCGCATGCAGCCATACGAAATGCCGGTGGTCTGGTCGGTGGCCAAAGTGCTGCCGGCCACGGTCATCCGCATCATGGAGGAGCGTGGCGAGATCGACGTGCGCCGGCCCATCGAGGCGTACCTTCCGGAAGTGTCAAAGTCGAGCTTGGCTGGCACCTCGGTGCGTGACATTCTGGACATGGCCACCGGGCTCGACTGCGCCGACGAGTACGAGGATCGCGATTCCTGCTACTACCGCTACTCGATGGCCATCGGCGACGGCTTCCGCACCGCCGATGCGCCGGATAACCCCTATGGCTTCGTCGCTTCGCTCAAGGCCAGCCGCCACGCGCCGCCCGGCGAGCGGTTCTCCTACTCAGGTCTTAACACCTTCGTGCTGGCTTGGCTGGTGGAGAAGCTGACCGGCATGCCGTTCCAGGATGCCCTGAGCCGAGAGGTCTGGTTTCACATCGGCGCGGAATCGAACGCCTCCTACATCGCCCCGCGCTACGGCGTGGCGGTCACCCACGGCGGCTTTATGGCCCGGATGCGGGACGTCGCCCGCTTCGGGCTCCTGTTCACCCCAAGCTACGAAACGGTGAGCGACCGGCGCATCATCAGCGAGGCTCATGTGGCGTTCCTGCTCAATGAAGGCAACCCCAGCTTGTTGGCCAACGCCGGTGCCGCGATGCCGGGCGTCAAGCACAACATCTACCAGTGGGATGCCGTCTTCGCAGACGGCACCCTCTTCAAGGGCGGCTGGGCCGGCCAGGGCCTCATCATCAATCCCGCCTGGGACCTGGTGGCGGTGTTCACCGGGTACTTCAAGGACCACGATTCAAGCGAAGTGGCGCTGGAGCCGAAGCTGCTCGAAGTGCTGCGCGGGGTGTTCGGCGCATCATCGCCGGAGGAGTCGGGCTAGCGTCTCCGTTGCGCCGCAGCGCCCCAATCACTTAGGCTTGATGCTTGCTGACATTGAGAGGGGAGGACTCCACCATGGCCCACGATCTAGTGATCAAGAACGGCACCGTGATTGACGGCACCGGCGCACCGGGGCAGTTGGCCGATGTGGCCGTTGACGGTGAACGCATCACCGCGGTCGGCAAGGTGACGGAGAAGGGGCGTCGGGAGGTGGACGCCGCGGGCAAGCTGGTGACGCCCGGCTTCGTCGATATCCACACCCATCTTGATGCGCAGATCGCTTGGGATCCGGCGGCCACGTCGTCCTGCTACCACGGCGTCACCTCGGTGGTGCTCGGCAACTGCGGGGTGACCTTCGCGCCCTGCAAGCCGGAGGACCGGGAGTATCTGGCGGAGTTGATGGAGTCGGTGGAGGACATTCCGGCGGCCAGCATCCTCGCCGGCCTGCCTTGGAACTGGGAGACCTACGGCGAGTACCTGCAAGCCGTTGACCGGATGCCCAAAGGGGTGAACGTCGGCGGCATGGTCGGCCATTGCGCCGTGCGCTATCACGCCATGGGCGAGCGCAGCCTCGACGAGGCGCCGGCCACCGAGGCGGACATCGCCAACATCTGCGCCCTGGTCGATGAAGCCATCGGTGCCGGGGCGCTCGGCTTCTCCACCTCCCGAACCTTCATGCACCGTGTGCCGGATGGCCGCCCCGTCCCGGGCACCTATGCGGACCCGGAGGAGCTTCTGGCCATCGGCGGCGTCCTAGGGCGTCATGGCAAGGGCGTCTTCGAGGCTGCCGCGCGGCTCGGCGAACGGGACGGCGAGAACTTGGAGAAGACCCGGGCGGAAGTCGGCTGGATGGGCCGCCTGTCGCGGGAGAACAACGTCAAGATCACCTTCGGCCTGGTGCAGAGCGACCGCCGTCCGCTGCTCTATCGGCGGGTCATCGAGTTTGCCGAGGCGGAAAACGAGCGCGGCGCCCACTTGCGGCCCCAGACCACGTCCCGAGGCGTCGGCGTCTTGTTTGCGCTCGATCACATTACGCCTTGGCACAGCGCCCCGGCTTGGGCGGCGCTGGTCCAACGCCCGTTCCCGGAACGCTTGGCGGCGTTGGAGGATGAGAGCGTTCGCACCGCGCTGGTGGCCGATGCCGAAGCCCATCCAGCGGCCTTGGATCTCGGCCAGATGTATGTTCTGCTGGATAAAAAGGTCCACTACGGCCACGATGCCGCCAATTCGCTCAAGGCGCACGCCGAGTCCTGGGGCATGCCACCGGCAGCGGCCTTCATCGAGCTCAACCGCCGCCATCAGGGCCGCATGGTGCTCTACTTCCCCGGCCTCAACCAGAACATGGAGGCCGTCGGCGAGATGCTGCAAAACCCGACGGTGGCCATGGGCCTGGCGGACTCCGGCGCCCATGTCGGACAGATCATGGACGCCAGTTCGCCGAGCTGGCTGCTTTCCTATTGGGTGCGCGAGCGGGGCCTGCTCAGCGTCGAGGAGGCCATTCGCGGCTGGACCAGCGACACGGCCGACCTGTTCGGCGTCCGTGACCGCGGCCGGTTGTGCCCGGGGGCCTTCGCCGACATCAACGTCATCGACTTGGACGGCATCACCCTCAAGCTGCCGGAGTACCGCCACGACTTCCCCGAGGGCGCCGGGCGCTATGTGCAGGCCGCGTCCGGCTATGACCTGACCGTCGTCAACGGCCAAGTGTTCATGGAGGATGGGGAGCCAACGGGAGCCTACGCCGGCAAGACCTTGCGTGCCTGAAACGGCCACAGCGGTTGCCGAACGGCTCCGCGCCAGCGTAGCCGACGCGGCGGACGCCAACGACGCCAACCGGTCCTTGACCGATGGCTTGGTGCGGCAACTCAGGGCGGCCGGTGCCTTTCGGCTGTTGATCCCAGGGCGCTACGGCGGCTTGGAAGCGCCGCTCCCGGACTTTCTCGATGCCCTGCAGGTTTATGCCGAAGCCGATGCCAGCACGGCTTGGTGCATCAGCCAGGGGGCAGTCATCGGCACCACCAGCGTCTGGTTGGACGAAGCGCAAATCCGGGCCATCTGGTCAGACCCGGACGCCTGCATCGCCAATGGCCCGCCGGGCGATTGTGAAGCGGCTCGGCGAGGCGACGCTTGGATTCTGAACGGCCGCTGGGGATTCTCCAGCGGCTGCCGGCACGCCACTTGGATGACCGGCGCCTTGAAGGTGCGCGGCAGCAACCGTTGGGTCTGCGCGTTCGTACCCCAATCGGCGGTTCGCTTCCATGACACGGTGTCCGGCGTGCTGGCTGAGCTCGAGCACCAGGAGGCCATCACGGATGACCAGCGCATCGCGCTGCGCATGGCGGGCGCCCACGTCATCCGAGAGGCCGCCGCGGCCCTCAACCTCGCCTACACCGCGGCGGGCAGCACCGGCATCTACCGCCACCATCCGCTGCACCGGCGCTTCCAGGACATGAACGTGATCACCCAGCACATTCAAGCGCGGATGTCCTACTACGGCTTCGTCGGCCGCCACCTGCTCGGCCATCCCTTCATTCCGGGACCGATGAACTGACTCGGGCTTGCCGATGCGCATTCGCTCCGACTTCGACCAATTCGTGTGCGTCACGCCGGACCAGCACGAATGGACCCCCTCGCCGCTGCCCGGCGTGGAGCGGGTGATGCTCGACCGCATCGGCGGCGAGCAGGCCGTGGCAACCTCGCTGGTCCGCTACGCGGCTGGCGCAGGCTTCAGCCCCCACGAGCACGGCGCGGGCGAGGAGTTCATCGTCCTGGACGGCGAGTTCGCCGACGAGCAGGGCCGCTACCCGCCGCTGACCTATGTGCGCAATCCGCCCGGCTCGGCCCACAGCCCCTACAGCGACACGGGCTGCACCCTGTTCGTCAAGCTGTGCCAGTTCCACCCGGACGACCAACGCCGCTGCGTGCTCCCCATCAGCGAGCACTGCCCGGAAGAAGGCTGGCGAGCCGAACGGCTGCACGAGCACCAAGGCGAGGAAGCAGTGATCGTGCGGGCTGCGGCCGGCGCCAACGTGCGTCTGCGGGCCAGCCATTACTGCCGCGAGCTGCTGGTCCTGCGCGGCCTCATCACCTGGCAGACCGAGCAAACCCGCACCTTGGCGCCGCCAAGCTGGTTCCGCTTGGCGCCGGGGCATCCGCTGCGGGTGGTCTGCGTGGCGCCGAGCCTGCTGTTCGTGAAGACCCGTCCGCACTTCGGACCTGACCTTGCGGGGTAGACCAAGTGTGCCATGCTCCCTTGCTGGTTGCGGCCTTGAGGTTGCGAGTGTTGATCTTCGAGTTTTGCACTAATATGAGACTCTAGATGCGGCCATCTACCGAGGGTTGGGATGCTGAGCAGGCTTGAGCTGCGCGGATATCGCGGCTTCAACAACTTCGAGTTGGCGGATTTGCGGCAGGTGAACCTGATTGTCGGCAACAACACCTGCGGCAAGACGACCATTTTGGAAGCAGTTGAACTGCTGGTTTCCGGCGGACACCCCGCGGCGTTCAAGCGTTCCGCCATGCGGCGTGGTGAACTCGTTTGGCACTATCGAGATGATCCGCAGGAACCACTAGTTGGGATTCGGAGAACCAGCGGAATGCCGCGGGCTGTGCTTTCGCACTTCTTTCACGGTCACGGTCTAAAGCCCGGTGCGCAATTTCGTCTTTCAGCCGATGATTCGCCCGGCGAAGAACATCCGAACTGGCTGTCCGCTGAGTTGAGTTTGTGTTCAGAGGTGGAGACATCTTCGTTTTCTGACTTGAGCGAAACGGATCGGCCCCTGCCCTTGGGGTATCGGATGCCTGACAAAGGGGGTCCCGACGCGGAGTTCTTCGTGAGCGCCGAGCACAACCTAGGGAAGCCGTTTTTGCTGCCTGTCGGAGAAGACGGCGCTCTGTTGGATGACGTGTACAGGTTGCGTGTCTCAAACGGTTCCATTGTTCCGCTTCGGTTCCTGACATTGGATTCTTTCGATCCGCGCTCCATGAGCAAGGAATGGGACCGACTTCAAGCCGAGGGCCGCGAGGCTGAGGCTGTTGAGAGCTTGAGGTCACTGCTGCCGGATATCGCTTCGATACACTTTCTGGCCGACGGAGCAGGCATACTGATAGGTTCCGCGGATGTTGGCAGCCGATTGCCGATTGGCACCTATGGTGACGGGGTGAAGCGGTTGTTGGCGCTTGCCTTGTCCTTCGTGGGCGGCAGCGGCGGTTTCCTGCTCATTGACGAAATCGACACAGGCTTGCATTGGACGGTGATGGAGGACATGTGGCGGCTGGTCGTGGAAACCGCGAAGCGCTCCAATGTCCAAGTGTTTGCGACGACGCATAGCGACGATTGCATTCGTGGGCTGGGCTCGTTGGTTCGATCGTGCCCTGATCTTGCGCAACGGATTTCCTTGCAGAAGGTGCATCCGGCGCTGAAACGGGCTGTGGCTCTTCACGACCAAGGGATTCAAGTGGCCGTGGAACAGGGAATTGAGGTTCGCTAGTCCGCCATTGCACTCTCCGAAGCAACTGCGGCCAGTCAGAATCTATCAAGGAATCGCGGGACAGTGCCCCAGAGGGAAAAATCCGTGCTCTATGTCGAGGGCACCGACGACCAGCATGTCATTCGCCACTTGCTGAAACGGCATGGCGTCGATGTTTCGGAGGTCGAAGTCAAAGATGCACAGGGGAAGGATGCGCTGCTTGGCGTCATCAACACAGCCGTTCGCACCAGCACGGGCCGGTCGGTGGGTTTCGTGCTTGATGCTGATGAAGCACCCCAAGACCGATGGCGCGCAGTTCGGGACCGGCTTGATGGAACGGGCCTGAACCTGCCCACCGACATTCCAGGTGCCGGTTTCGCGGGCGAAAGTGAAACCTATCAAGCGCAAGTGGGCGTCTGGCTGATGCCGGACAACCACCGAGCTGGCGCACTGGAGAGTTTCCTTAAGGATCTTATCGCCAGCAGAGATGCCTTGATTGAGCATGCCAAGGCGTCGACAACGGTTGCTCTTAAGAAAGGTGCTGCCTTTCCCGACAGCAAGCGCCAAAAGGCTGAGTTGCACACTTGGCTAGCTTGGCAGGAGACGCCGGGCTTACCCTACGGTGCCGCTCTCGGAGCCCATTTTTTTGACCACAACAGCAACGGGGCTTTGGCGTTTATGAAGTGGTTTAGGCGGGTTTTCCCGCAACTGCGGGAATCTGACCTGAGCGACTAGCGCTTTTGTTGGCGCGGCGTTCTTCGTTAAACTACGCACTGCACGGAGAGGTGCCGGAGCTTGGCCGAACGGGCTTGACTCGAAATCAAGAGATCCCGCAAGGGATCCGTGGGTTCGAATCCCACCCTCTCCGCCAAATTTGGAGCGTGAACTCCAATAAACGTATTTTTTTCAATATCTTAAGCGAACATTTCCTGCCGGTCACTCGCCCTTCGGGTCGGCGGTCTGTGCGTAAACCAGCAGGTTGGTGTCGAGGAAGGCGGTCACCTGGCGCTGGCTTCGTTTCGGTCGAACGAGTAGCCGTCGGGCAGGTTCAGCGCACGCCTGCGCATCCGCTCGATGGCCTGCTCCCTGCGCCTGTCCTTGGTCACGGTAAGCCGGGCGGGGCTGGGCCGACACCAGTTCCAGTTCATCGCCGGGCTTCAGCCCGAGGTTGTCCACTACCGACTTGGGAAGCCGCACCGCCAAGCTGTTGCCCCATTTCGCGATCCGCATGGCCGCTTTCCTAGATAGACACTTGAGGAAGTGTATCGTAGCGCCTGCGGCAGAGGGTCTGGGAAGAGTTGCGCGGCACGATTCCATGAAACTATCGAGGAGGAAGCTCATGAACCACGCCGTCGAGGGAGTGGGGGCAGTGTCACTCGGGGCTGTCGGCGTCGGCGGTGGTGTTCGAACGGGCATCGATTGGATTCCCGATTGGCCGCTCAATCGATGTGCATCCCCATGCTCAGGCGCTCCTCGATCTCAAAGCCGAGCGATTCGTAGAAGCCGCGAACTACGGAGTTTGTGGCCCGAATCTGAAGATTGACCTTGGTGCAGCCGGCATCGCGCAACGCGACGATGGCACGGCGGACAAGAGCCGTGGCCACACCCCGACGCTGATACTGCGGCAGGACAGCCACCTTGTGCAGCCAACCCCGGTGGCCGTCGTATCCCGCAATCGTGGTGCCGATGACGGCGTCTTCGTCCACCGCGACCAATAGCATGTCGTCCTCAACGGCGAGCTTGGCGGCAAACACCTTCGACGGGGCGTTGTGCGGGGGATCGTCGGGAAAGACCGCTTCCCAAAGTGCGACGACGCCGGAACGGTCGGCGCCGGTGGCGGGCCGTATGGTCATTTCCTGGCCGATTTTTGGCGAGTCGGGCATTTTGTCTTCTCTCGACACTGAAAAGCTCGAATTCACTCTTTCAGTCGACCAACGCTTGGTAACTGAAGGTGCGAAGGGCCTCGCGCACGGGCGCCGGCGTCGCCGTGGTCAGGCACTGGCAAAACACCGCTAGCGGTCGCAGCAGACTGGCTATGGAATCCACGAAAAACACAGCCCTGCCAGGCCGTTCTGCCACGACGCTGTCCATACGATTTCCTTAGCTTGGAACAGGAGGGAGGGGAACAGTATAGGGCATAGCGTCCCGATGAGAAAACTACCAAGGCGGCGGCCCGTTGCGGCGATCAGTGCTTCCAGCGCAAGTTCGAGCCTCACTCAACGGAGCAGCCGTGGATATAGAAAGAGTCAACCGTCAAGCATGGAACAACGCAACGGCGGAGCGATGTCCTTGGGTGCGACCGGTATCCATGTCGACGGGAGACGGGCGCAGTCGCGTGATGTCATGATCCAACGTTAGGCGTAGCTGGGCGAAGGTGCGCAGCTAGCCATGCATCGAAACGAGCTTGCCTCCCTTGTCTTCGTAGAAATCGGGATTGCGGATCGCAACGAGGGAGACGAGTTGGTCCATAACTTTGGTCATTGGCACAGGAGACTCAGGATTGCCGACCGAGTACGCTTTAAGACTCGCGTGAGACGCCGAAGCGTCGAGCAGCACAATGTAGAGTCGTTCGTACTGTTCATCCCGCCCGCCCGGATCTTGGCGACCGGTGAACAGTTGGAATCGTGCGTGGGCGTTTTCAAAAGTTGATCGGCGACGCTGCGTGTTGTCCTCGCTTGCCTCGTGGTCCAGAAAGAACAGGCCACCGAGCACGGCATATGGAAATCGCCGATGTAGGGTTACGGCTTCGAACAGCATGTCTCCCCGTCGGTTGGTGAGATTCTTCTGGAAGTTGCGCGAGCGCCGGTCCCGGAAATTGATGCCCTTGATTGAGATACCAAGCAGGAGTCCTCCTTCCTCGGTTGCCCAAGTGACATCGACCTTCTTGGCTCCAATTCCGCCGGCCATTCGACGCTCGGCACCAGAGGAGTCGAGTTCCCCTGGAGGAGCAGGTCTGGTGCCTCGAAGGCCCCTTTGCCGCAAATCTTCGGCTACGGCAGCTGCGACAGCAGCCGAAACCTTCTCGCTGTAAGCCTTCTTCTCCGCGGGCGTCGCGTCGTCGGGTGGTTTGTCCCCGGCAGAGATCAAGCCAGCCGTAAGCAGATCGTCAATTCTTGACACTTCGGGCTCTCGCCTGGCGACGTTGAAACAGCACTTCGCGGGCAAGCCTGAGCGCATTCAATGCGTCATCTTCGACGTCTCGCAGGACAACCCTGTCAACCGCAGCGACGGCGTCTGCGAGATTCCCGCTGCGAAGTGCTTGAGCCAATTGCGGCTTCAACGTCTTCAGCGCTTCTTCGGCTTGGCGAACGCGATCCAGAGAAGGTATCGGCAGCTTGTCAGCTTCTCGGGGCTCCATTTTCAGCAGTCCGCCCCCGTATGCGCGACCGACGACTTCGCTACCCAGGAGCGTGACACTGTTGAGGCAGGCAACCGGAAGGGTCTCTCGTCCAAGCCGTTTCCTGCCGCGGGCAAGCCCGACGCCGTAGACGGAATTGAGAATCTCCACGCGGGAACAGTTGGTGATGAGGCGCGGACGGTCGTGGTTCATGTAGGTGAGGAACAGGTCGGGCGTCTTGACCAAGGGAACGCGCCACCAAGGCTTTCGCGTGCGGCACTTGTATGCGTTGCACACCCCCTCCGATTCCGCTTCGGCGACGTACTGTTGGGCGGCTTCGGACGGCGTCTCTGTAGGGTACAGGAGGAGGCATCGCGCGCCGTCGTTGGCTAGCTGGCGCCATGCGGCCTCTGTGAACGTTAACCCTCTCAGGTGGCGCGTTCCAGGCGGAGAGATCTTGACTACGTCGTCCTCCGCCAGGCCTCGGGCGTTGGCTTCAGCGACGGTTAGTGAGAAGAATCTGTTGTTGCCGGTAACGGCGCCCAGATAGGCGCCGCCCCATACGCCAAGCGGTTCGAAGCGCTCCTCGACCAGCTGGCGGTACTTCTCGAACGCGTCGGTCTCAACGAGCGCCGGCGTCCACTTTTCATCGCCTTCAGGCGCGTGAGAGGTCCAGTCAGCGGCATCGACTGCCGTCAGCGACTCAAGATCGGCGGTCTGATGGACCTCGAAGAAGTCGGCACCCCCACGGCCCTCAGCAAGCAAGAGCACGATCTCTTCCTGGACGTCCGGAAACACGCGGTCCTCGAACATGACCAAGCGGATGCGGCCGAAACGGCGAAGGAGGAATTGGCGTACTTCCTGAGCGTAGTTCACGCTGAGCAGTTCGGCTGGCAGGATTAGCGCAAGCCGGCCTGTCGGCTTGACATGCAGCGCGGCCTTGACGACAAACGCCGCCCAAGAGCTGGCTAGGCCGGACAGTCGCACGCCCTGCGCGAGGGCGGCTTCTAGGCCGCGTGCGCGCGCCGCGCCGGAGAAGTGCTGGAATCGGACGAAGGGTGGGTTGCCTACGACGGCATCATAGGTGGCGCAACGCTCATAGTCGAAGAAATCTCCGACGGCGACGCGTGCATCAAAACCTGCATTCTGCAGTGCCGCCTCTGCTTTCTCTGCAGAAGTCTCGAAGATTTCCACTCCGTGAAGTTGTACGCTCCAAAAGAGCGGGTTGGCGCCAACGTCTTTGAGCCGCTCCCCAGCCGCGAGAAGGAAACTGGCCTCGCCACAGGATGGTTCGAGAACGGTGTCGTCGGGCGTTTGAATAGCCCAATTGACGAGGTAGCGAGCAAGTTTAGACGGCGTGAAGAACGCGCCTCTCGCTTTCCTCGAGCGATCAGAGTCCACCGGGTGATCTCGTTGCGACCGCCAAGGTGTGTTGCCAGCAGTTCGAATTGGGAGCGGGGCGGCTCGTGGAGTAAGCGAGGCTCACGAAAATCCTGTATTCATGTCCAGTCGAAGCGATTGTACACGTCTGAGAGGCCGAGTGCACACAAATAGTCGGCCTGTCCGCGGCCATTGGAACTGTCGGACTGTTGGCAGCATTTTCCAGTGCGGGACCCGGTTGCGCCGTCGTTTTGCTTGCTGGTGGGCGAAAGCTCAAAAAGTCCGGCTTATACGACGCGTTGGGAAGCGATGGTGTATGGTGACGGCGGTTGTCGAGGTTGGGGGTCGAGGTGCGTTGCTCGTCAATTGGCCGATCATTGGAGACCGGATTGGGGCTCGAACAGCGGTTGCGTGACCTTGAACAGAGGGGCGTCCTGGTTCGTTCGCGTGAACGTCCTGCACTTGGCCCAGTCGAACGGCGACCCGGTGCCTTGGCGCGTTTTCTTGCCGAACGCCACGGATGAGCGTCGCCAAAGTTCAGTGCGGCTGAACACTCAGACCGGTGTGCTTTCCAGCCGTTCAATCTCCTCCTGCGTCAGCATCGGCATGTGACGGCTCGGCTGCCAGTAGTTGGCGATCTTCGATAGGTCGCGTGGGGTGCTGTACCCCGTGGCGAATTGGTTGATCCAGTCGGCTAGGAAGCCGGTGTCGATGCGGGCGTTGCGCAGCGCCCGGGCCAGCTCGAAGACGGTTGCCCCCATGTTGTAGCGCAGGAGTTTTCGCTCCACCGGGTGCATCTGCAGGAACAATTCGCGGACGTAGCCCCGCTCAAGTGCGTTCTGCTGCGGTTTCACGACGAACTCGGTGAATTCCGTGAATGAAGGGCGGAACGCGCTTCCGGCCATGTTGCGGGACGCGACGCCGTCATGGATGTACTTGCCAAGAGCGGTGCGCGGCGGGCGGACATGGTTGCCCGGGCAGTCAAAGGCCTCGTCGGAGAGTATCCTGATGGGTCGCCGCCATGCGAGAAACTCGGACCACAGCGTCATGTCAGGCTCCCGGTCACTGTCGATGTCGCTGATCGGCGTTCCAAGGCCGGTCATGGCGAAGGTCCTTGCCCGCCCCTCCCGCGGGGCCTGTGGCTGGCTGCAGGACTGGGTCCGGTCAGCACGTCGAACAGCCGCTTTCGCTGGCGTTCCGCGTCGTCGAGCTCAGCATGAACGGGGTCGATCAGTTGCTGCGTTGCGTCCAATGCCAAGCTGGCGCGTCCCGAGTCATACTTCAATGTGGCCCGCTCCACGCGTGTGAGGGCCTCCATGGCCTCCTTGAGTCCTTGGGGATCGAACTCGGAGCAGCACACTAGGTCGTAGGCATCCCGAACGACCTAGCTTTCACGGTTGATCATCCGCGCCCGGATCTTGCGCACAATGATCTCCGCGGTTGACTGCAGCCGCACCCCAGTAACCGCTTCCCGCTCGTGCGACAGCGGGCGAAGCGTCACATCGTCGCTGCCCGCGATTGAGAACTCCAAACCGTCAGACAGATAGCAATGGACGACGGTTGGATGGATGCGAACATCAGCGAAGGCGGCATCCGTCTTCCAGTTCTCGGCTCTGAGATCGAGCGCTGGCTTGATGCGTTGGTATGTGGCGCTTGACGTGAATAGGTCGATGTCCACGCTAAGCCGGTGATGCCAACGTGCGGCGAGGGCTGTGCCGCCCCCCAACGCGCAATCGTCCGGCCCGACAATTCCATCCAGACACTGCAGGGCATGACGGAGCAACGCCGCTTGCTGGTCTGGGAGGGTGGACCGAGCGCCAGTGGAGGAAGCAAGCACAAAACGACCTTCCGGAAATGCACTTTCCCATTGTAGCGATTCCCTTCCACAACCGTTGATGCCCAGCTCGCTGCGCAAGTCAGCTGTCAGTGCCTCCATCGGGGCTCCAGCGGCAGGCCCAGCGCAGGATGGAAGCCATCGATGCTGATGGCCACCACCACCACGCCCAGGAGCTCGACGTATTGCTCATCGCTCACTCCGGCGGCTTGGGGACAAACATGGCGTTGTACAGGGCGGCCACTTGCTCGTAGATGTCGAACTTGCTCTTGGGCACGTCCCACCGGCCTTTCCTCACGGCCTTTCGGCCTTTGGAGTCGCCCTTGTCGTGCTTGGACTTCCGGAAGCTCGTAATGTCGGGCAATGGGTCGCCCGGCGGAGCCGCGAACAATCCGGACCGGTGAATCCGCAGGTCTTGGTCGTCGATGTGCAGCACGACGACGCAACCGCTGGGCTGGTCGGCGAGCCGCTGTGAAGTGTCCCAGTACGCACTCTTGCCGGAGATTTTCACCGCTTTCAATTGGATGTGCCGGGTGACGCCATTGGCCGTAATCACAAGATCATGTCCGCCGGCGTCGAACTCCGCCCGCAGGATCTCGGCATCGAAGTGGCCGCGGCGCCAGATCTCGGTGCCGATTGCCGCAAGAAATGCGTGCGTTGTTATGGACTCCCGGAGCTGGGAGTACAGGGAATGGGGGCTGATCGGGGTCATGGACAGGGCTCTCGCCGATAGGGATTGACGATGCCATCGTGCTCCAAGCGGAAGCGTGCTTCAAGCGAAGCCAGTTGATATCCGCACCTCAGCCGCCGGGAGTGGCCTTCTCCTGGGAGGCCGTGAGCGCCCGCATGTCGATGAACGGTACGGCCCCGCCGCCGCTTGGCCTGATGTAGCCGAGATTCACCGGCCCCCTCGGGCCGGTCACGCTTGAGGTTCAGCGATCCCTCCACTCTATAGGGCGGACCCGGCCATACGGCGCAACTCCTCGTCGGGGACCAGCCACTGACCTGGGGGTTCCAAGCCCCAAAAATCAACGGCCTTTGAAAAGAGTTGAGGCGTTCGGTATCCGGGCGTCCAGTGGTTTAGCCAAATGGTGAGCCGGGGGGACGTTACCCCGGAGGCGATGAGCGCTTTGGCCCACTCATAACGGGTGACTCCCGAATGCTGAACGATCATTCGCCGGTCAAGCGGGGGCACCTGAACGAACAATTCCCTCAAGTAAGCCAGCACCTCAGCTCCGACATCATGTTCACGTAACCGATCAGTGAATTCCACAAAGGTTGGTCGATAACGCCATCCCGCCATGTGGCAGGCCGCATTGAAGTCATGGTACAGGGCGCCAAGCTCCGTTCTGGCGGGCCTTCGACGGTTTTCCTCGGTGTCGAATGCAGCTAGAGGAAGGGGGGCTAGCGGCCTTCGCCACTTAAACAGAGCGTCGTAATTCTGAAGCGCTTTATGGCGTTGGGGGGTCGGCATCAGAGGTCCTTTCGGGCTGAAAACTCCATCCCTCGGGGTCGGAAAGGAGGTCAACAAAGTGTCTCTCCAGAGTTTTGGGGTCATCAAGACCATTATACGCGACACCTACCAAAGGTGCGTCGGCATTCAGCCTAAACTCCGGTTGGTTAAGATCGAACAAAATCGCAGAAATCTCATGCTCTTGCAAAAACGAAAGGGCGTGATTAAGCGCATCAAAATCATGAATTGCGCAGCAAACAACGTCATATACGTCTCTTATCAAATACGCTTGGGTATTCACCATGCGAGCCCGGAGTTTCCGCACGATAATCTCTGCCGAACTTTGTGTCCCCATGCCGGTGGAAGCCTCGACATCTAATGATTCCGCGCCACTCGTGATGTCGTCACTCCCGCCACACGAAAACTCCATGCCATCTGCTAGGTTGCAGTGAATCACCGTCGGAAACAACCGGACCTCTGAGAACTCTGGCAAACGCTGCCAAAGGCTAGCTGCCTTGACAAGTTCGGGCGTAGCTGACTCGTAGACTTTGGCCGATGTGAAAATGTCAATATCCAAGCTTTCCCTGTGTTCCCATCGGGCAGCCAACGTGGTCCCGCCACCAAGTCTCAGCTTATCCTTGGTGAGCCCTGCTTGGGCCAAATGCTTCAAGGCGTTGTGCAAGAGTCCTTGCTGACGCTCCGGGAGATTCAACATGTGGGAGTGGTGATCCATAGTCTTTGATCATCACCAGAAGTGGCTTTTTCGTCAAGGAGATCCTTGCCCGCCGCAAACCGAGCAGAGAGAATGGAACTCGCTCAACGGAGCATCCATGAATATCGAAAGAGTCAACCGTCAAGCGTGGAACAACGCAACGGCGGAGCGATGTCCTTGGGTGCGACCGGTATCCAAGGAGACGATTGATCGTGCCAGATCCGGAGATTGGGCGGTTACGCTCGCCGGCCCACGAGCCGTGCCAGATCATTGGTTTGGGGAAGTGGAGAATTGCGTGATCCTGTGCTTGGGGTCCGGCGGCGGGCAGCAGGCGGTTGTTCTAGCGGCGGCGGGTGCACAAGTAACCTCGTTGGACCTATCGGATGAACAGATTCGGCGTGATCAGGAATTGAGCGATGAACACGCCTTGGGGATAAATTGCGTGCAAGGCACGATGACGGACCTTTCGCGTTTCGCTGAGCATTCGTTTGATCTGGTCTTCAACCCAGTTTCGATCACTTACATTGATGACGTGCAGAGTCTGTGGCGCGGGTGCCAACGCGTCTTGAAACCAAAAGGCAGACTCATGGTGGGCGCCATAAACCCTTACAACTTTCTGTTCGAAGAGAACGAAGGCGTTGGAGATGAGGGGCTGATTGCGAAGTACTCGTTGCCGTTTATTGAGGAAGAAGTGCTTTCAGCGGATGAAGTCAGACGGGCAATCGCGCGGAACATGGTCTTCTGTCGCAGCCATACGCTGGAGGACATTATTGGCGGACAGGCGCGCGCTGGTTTTGCAATCACTGACTTTATTGAAAGTCGTAGAACCGACGCGTGTGCGCCAAGCATCAACCGGCTGTGCCCGACTTACTTCGCGACGTTGGCGGTCAAGGTCTGACAAAGTCCGCCTTCTGCCCCCTGTACAGGCAACGGGCCGTCCGCCGCCCCTCAGCCGCTGGGGGTGGCCTTCTCTTGGGAGGCCGTGAGCGCCCGCATGTCGATGAACGGTACGGCCCCGCCGCCGCTTACCGTTGGCAGGCGCCCGTCCCACGCCTCAATGGCCCGGAGTTCGATCAGCTTAGGGTTCTGGGCAAGCGCCTCGCCTTCGATACGAATGGCCTCCGCACGGGCAGCCGCGGTCTGCTGCGTACGGAATGCTTCGGCCTCGGCGGCCTCCCGCACCTCCGCAGCCTTGGCCTCGGCCTGCGTGATGCGCCGGACCTTCTCGTTCTCGGCCCGCAGCGCGTCCTGCTCGGCCTTCACCTTGGCCTCAATTGAAGCGTTGAATTCATCGGAGAAGGCGAAGTCCGTGATGGCCACGTTCGCCACCCGGAGCGCTCCGTCCAGATCCCGGTCGTTCAGGGTGTCGTTGATGAACCGCTCGATCGCCTCTTGAATGCCTAGCTTGACCTGCGCCCGTTGCGTGACGAGCTGCTCGGCCGTGTACTGCGCGGTTACGGCCTTGACGCTTTCCTGGATGGCCGGCGCGATCAGCTTGGACGACACGATTTCCGGTGAGGCGCCGACATGTTGGTAGGTCAGCGGCGTCATCGGGCCGATCAGTGAATACTGCACGGCCACCTCGGTGGAGACCTCCTGCAGGTCCTTGGACGCCGCCTCGGCCAGCACGGTCTCCCGCCGCAGCCGTACGTCCACGTCCTTGACTGAGTCCAGCAGGGGCAGCTTCAGATGGAAGCCCTCGGCCAACGAGTTCGGCTGCACTGCCCCTACTCGCACGAGCACGCCATAGTGGCCGCTGGGCACGATGGTCCAGCACCCCATGGCGATTAGAAACGCTGCGACTCCCCCAATCGCCGTTCCGACGCCAATGCCCAAAAGGTCTTTCATGCTCTGCTCCTGCTTCCTTTTATGTTGGTGGATTGCCACGCCATTGTGCGCTGTCGCGCATCAATTTGGGGGCCGCTTCGATTGCTCTATGCGGTCTGACGAGCTATTTTCGACAGATGGCAGTGATCTACACCGTCTGCGAAGGAAAGCGAGGTTCTCCGAGGTGATTCGGCAAGTGCGGGAAGGCAAAAGCGTGACCGTTTCCTATCGCGGTGAGCCTGTGGCGAAAATCAGCCCGATCAAGCGACAACCGAGCCCGACGCTCGAACAGCGGTTGCGTGACCTTGAACAGCGGGGAGTCCTGGTTCGTGCGCGTGAACGTCCCGCACTTGGCCCAATCGAACGGCGACCCGGTGCCTTGGCGCGTTTTCTTGCCGAACGCCACGGATGAGCGTCGCCAAAGTTCAGTGCGGCTGAACACTCAGACCGGTGTGCTTTCCAGCCGTTCAATCTCCTCCTGCGTCAGCATCGGCATGTGACGGCTCGGCTGCCAGTAGTTGGCGATCTTCGATAGGTCGCGTGGGGTGCTGTACCCCGTGGCGAATTGGTTGATCCAGTCGGCTAGGAAGCCGGTGTCGATGCGGGCGTTGCGCAGCGCCCGGGCCAGCTCGAAGACGGTTGCCCCCATGTTGTAGCGCAGGAGTTTTCGCTCCACCGGGTGCATCTGCAGGAACAATTCGCGGACGTAGCCCCGCTCAAGTGCGTTCTGCTGCGGTTTCACGACGAACTCGGTGAATTCCGTGAATGAAGGGCGGAACGCGCTTCCGGCCATGTTGCGGGACGCGACGCCGTCATGGATGTGCCTTCCGAGGGCGGTGCGCGGCGGGCGGACATGGTTGCCCGGGCAGTCAAAGGCCTCGTCTCTGTTGCCTGCGGAAACCGAGACCGCTAAACTCCGTCTTCACATATATATGTGAAGACGGACGTCCCAACATGGCGAACAAGAACACAACAATGAATCTTCCCGAATCCCTCATTGCCAAGGCCAAAGCCTATGCGGCCACCCAAGGCACCACCATGACGGCCATCGTGCGCAGCCATCTGGAGGCGGTCACGGCCGAGTTGGAACAGCCTGCGGAAGAACCTCTGCAAGCCTATTCAACGGGCATGATCGGACGTGATGAGGCCATTCGCCGCATTGGGGTCCGCGACTACGCCGGGTTGCTTGTGGCGCTGGGCGATGCGGGGCTCTCACCGCCTCGGCCGCCAGAGCACCAAATCGAAAACGAGGCGGCCACCTTCGCGCGCATCTGGGCCGCCACATGAAGCGTTGCGTTCTGGTCATTCCCGACGCTGGGCCGCTGAACAGCCTTTGGGTCGCCGATCGGCTGGACCTTCTGCTGCGCTTGAGCATGCCCATCGTGGTTGTGGACGCGGTTTACGATGAGGTCACGAGCGATCTCAGGTATCCAAAGGACGCGGCGGTCAAGGCGTTCATCGATGGGCACAGCCCCCCATTCGTCATCGAGCAAACCGACGTCGGCGCCTATGAACGGGAGCGGCGCCGGGCCGGCGAGCCGCCCAAACGCAACATCGGTGAACTGGCGATGATGGACTTCATCAGCGATGCTGGGGGCGTTCGGCGCTATTTGGAGTCAAGCGACCCCCTTCTGGTCTTGTTCGAGGATCGCGGGCTGCGGGTTTTTCGCAAGCCTCCGAACATGCATCTGCTGTCCACGGTCGGGCTTTTGCGGGGGATGGAAAAGGCCGACGTGATTCGCTCCGCGGACGCCGTCATTCAGGAGATGACGAACCCGACCAAATCAGATCGGCGACCACAGGATCGCCGGGCGTTCGCTGATCTTCCCGCCGGGATCGATGAGCCGGCAGTCATTGGTCACCATAGCCGTTGATGCCCAGCTCGCTGCGCAGGTCGGCGGTCAGGGCCTCCATCGGCGGGTCCAGCGGGATGCCGGTGCCGTCGGCGATGCGGACCATGCGCTGAAAGTTGGCGATGACGCCGGCGGCGTCGATCATGGCCGGCTCGTCCAACTCGCTGCGCACCTGTTGCCGGGCTGCGGCGATGGCTTCGGCATCGTCGTCCAGGCTGGCGTCGGCGAAGGCCAGCAGGGCTTGGCCGCTGGGCACGCTGGTTGGAACCGCTTCGTCGGCAACGATGGCGGTCAAGTCCACATCCTCTCCCTCGGTCTGGGCGCTCGCACGGAGCATCATGGCGTGGGCGCTGGTTCAGTAGAAGCACTCGCTCAAGGAAGACACGCGTCCGGCCAGCAGCTCAATCTGGCAACGGGAAAGGGCGCTGTTCGCGTTGTCGTTGGGTGTGCGGATGCTGCGCAGGGGCAGGTATTGGGCGTCGCTCAAACGCAGCAGCATGCGCACCGAGTCAGGCACCAGGCTCATGGCTGAAATCACGTTGGCCGAGCGCCCGCCCGGGTAGAGGTCGGCTTCCGACTCGCCCGTGTGCTCCGGCTGCACGGTTGGCACCCAGGCCCCGGAGTCGGCCGCGCCGGGGGGACGGTAGCCGCTCGGCGAACCGGCTGTGGCGGCGGGCAGGGGCTCCAGTGGCAGGCCCAGCGCGCGATGGAAGCCATCGATGCTGATGGCCGCCACCACCACGCCTAGGAGTTCGACGTATTGCTCATCGCTCATCCCGGCGGCGTTAACGCCATCGAGCCAGCTTCGGGATAGGCGCGCCGGGTCGGTGGTCACCCGGTGAACGGTATCGACGACGGTGTCCGGCAGGTGGGTGGTGCTGAGGTGGGGGCCGAAATCCGCGTTCGGAGACAAGGCTTCCCGCCGTCTTCGGCAAGCCTCGCAGAAGCGGGCGTTGCGCGCTTCGGCGACCAACGCGATTCGGTCCTCGCTCGACCACCAACAGCCGGGCTTGGCGATCATCTGCCAGACGGCCCGGTGCGCGTCGGGAATGTCCTCGCGGATGGCGTACCCGCTCTTCGAATAGTCAAATGCCATGGCGCTTCCGCCTCAACCTGCTGCAATGCCGGCAATGGTGGCGAGTTGCGGTCGGATTGGCAATAAGGGCCTAGGATTTCGAGGGCAAGATGCCCTCGAGCCGGTGCGTAGCGCCGTTTCTCCACGCATCGGCTAGAATCCCCTAATGATTGATCTATTGCCGTCTCTCACCCTCACCACTTGGATTTGGATTGCGTTTGCCCCGCCCGCCTTCATCGTGTTGATGGTGGGATGGGATCCGGTGGGGCGCGTGGGCGGCGGGGGCTTCGGCGTTGGCGTGGAAAGCCGGCTCGCTTGGATTCTCATGGAGTTGCCGGCGCTCGCCACCTTTCCCCTGATCTACCTCTCAAGCGGCAATCTGCATGTGGTCGGCAATGTCGCGGTCGTGCTCTGGTTGGCCCACTACGGACACCGCACCTTCGTCTGGCCTTGGTTCGTCCCCAAGAAGGGCAGCACCGTGCCGATCACGATGATCGCGATGGCGGTGTTCTTCAACGGGATCACCGGTGGCCTGATCGGTTGGTTCATGGGCTACCACGCCGACTACGGAGTGGACTGGCTAGCCGACCCCCGCTTCCTGGCTGGGCTGGCGTTGATGTTCGCAGGGGCGGCGCTCAATGTCTGGGCGGACTATCGGCTGCTCGATCTGCGCAAGGCCAGTGGGGGACAGCGCGTGATGCCGCAGGGCGGGGCGTTCGAATACCTGGCCTGCCCCAATCTGGCGGGTGAGATCCTCGAATGGATCGGGTTTGCGCTGCTGACTTGGTCGTTTCCCGCCTTGGCCTTCGCCATCTGGACGGTTGCCAACCTAGCGCCTCGGGCGTTCTGGCGCCGCAACCAGTACCGGGAGAGCTTTGCCGACTATCCGAAGGGTCGGGCCGCGCTGATTCCCAAGTTGTTGTGAGCGCTGCGCTCGCCGTCACCAAGTGAGCAATTCGGCCGTTGGCGTCTCCGGCATCTCATCAGCCAGCAGCCAGCGGATGAAAATGATCGCTTCGTCGTAGCCCGCCGTGCTGATCCAGTTGTGCTCGGCCGGCCGGTGGCTGACGTGGACCACGTAGCTGCCGTCGGGCTCAGGCGTTGCCGTCTGCTTGTTGAGGCAGACCGGATAGTCCCTGAAATTGGTGGACTGCATCACGAAGTTCCAAGTCTGCAGCCCCCAATAGCAGGCTTCCGGCGAGCGGAAACGGAGCCTTAGGTACTCACTCTCCTTCAGCCGGTAGCGGCAGAAGCAGTAGATGTTGTCCACGGTGCCCCAGCCGCCTTGGTCCGCATCGAACTCGAAGGGCGGCAGGAAGACGTTGATGGGGAACTCGACCGGCAGCGGCGCGATCCAGGTGGTGCACTGGAAGAACATCGCCATGGTGCGGATGCGCCGGGCCAACTGCTCGTCGGTCAGCGGCAGCGCCTTGGGCTGAGCTGCGACGTTCTCGATGCTCAGCCGGCTTTCCCGTGAGTTTGGCCGGTCGAAGAAGTACTCCCGGGTGAAGAGCGTCACGGCGTCCTCGTCGATGCGGAACTCGTTGGGGCCCTTGGGATTCGGGGTGAGCTTGATCTCGAAGGAGCCGTCCTCAGCGAAGACGATGTCGCGCTGGTTGACGTTCAGCGTCACCCGGTCGGCCAGCTCGCCGTGGGGGTCGCCGCCGTACAGGCAAAAGCTTAGGTAGCAACTGTCGAAGCGCTGTCCCTTGATCAGGTACTCCTGGTCGCCGCGCACTTGGGAGAAGTAATAGACCGCATCGACGTTGTCGCCGTACAGCTTGCGGTTGCCGTCGGAGAGCAGCATGAGCTCCGGCCGCAGCGGGTTGTTGTGCAGGTAGAAGTCCACGGCGGTCTGCAATAGGTGGAAGATGTGCTGGTAGCCATCGACCTGGCCTTGGTGGTCCAGCCCCTTTTCGGGGTCCAGAAAGGTCTGGTCCGCGTCCCGGATGATGTCCAGGAACTCGTTCAGGGCTTCCTTGCTTTGCAACATGGGGCGTTCCTCCCTCCTCGGTGGTTTGACGGGTCTTGCGCGTTAGGCGAGCTTGCGTTCGGGGGCCTTGTCCAGACCGCCCAGGAAATCGAGATAGCGGCGGTAGTGCGTTTCGATTTCAGCGGGCTGGACGCCGATCATCTCCAGCGAGTATTCGTGCTTGCCGTGCTTGTCCTTAGCTTCCTGGCGCAGGAAGGCTTCCATGCGGCTGGCGCTGCCCGTATCGAGGTGCCAGCCGAACCGGCCGTAGATCTGCCTCACCACCGCCATTTGGTCGTCCACGAAATCGTCGAACAGCACATCGATGATCTGATCCTCCCGGTTGAGCCGCTGGCGGTCCTCAAGGAATCGCTCAAAGTAGCGCGCCCAGAGCCGAAGCTGCTCGTGGCCGGACCGATCGACCGCCTCGTGATTGGAGTACAGGGACCGCGTCGAGGAGATCAGGCTAGCCAGCGACGGCACCACGTAGGCCGGATGGCGGTGGGTCATGATGATCCGGGCGTCGGGATAGACGTCGAACAACGCTTGCAGGCGCATGAGGTGCACCGGCGACTTCAGCAGCCATCTTGAGGTGCGCACGCCGCCGGATTGCAGGAATTGCAGGAACCGCCGGTGCCAGCGGAAGTTTGCGGCTTGGTCTGCCGTCTCCAAAAACCACTCGCTGTAGTCGGCCAGGTAGGCCTGGGCCATGAACTGAAAGCTGGTGAAGTTCAGCGCCATCACCCCGACGCACTCCTGGGGCGAGTCCGCTTCCATGTAGTGTTTCTGGCGGAAGTCGGGAACCAGTTTGAAGAGCTGATCGAACTCGGTGCGAATCGTGTCGATGCGGTCGTTGTTTCGATAGCTTTCCGGCGTCGGCGCGGGATGCGGCAGCAGGCACTCCCAACTCAGCGGCGAGCGGTGCGCGTCGTCCTGGTTGAGAACCGCTTGCAGTATGGACGTCCCTGTGCGTGGCATGCCGATGATGAACAGCGGTTCGGTGATCGGATCGTCGAGGATCTCCGGCCGCTCGGCGATGGCCTTCTCCACTTTGAATCGGGCGTCGGCCGTTCGTTGCAGCAGAGTCTTGAAGGCGAACTTGCCGAATGTGTTCAGCCGGGCGTCGGCCTTGATCGACGCGACCAGCCGATCAAGCCCCTCGGTCAAGCTGTCGTCGGCATACGCATGGCCGGCCGCCGCAGCGGCCTTGGCCAGTATCCGGCGGCGGTCCAATTCAAAGAGCCGGATGCCGCATCCTTCGACCAAGGCACCCAGGGTGTTGATGGCCTTGAGCGTGGTTGAATGCTCAATGGCGATCGGCGAGTTGTACATCGCCGACTAGGTGAGCTTCTTGAGCTTGGTGGCGATCGACATATCCCCCTTCACCTTGATCTTGCCGGAGGCGACGGCCATGAACGGCTTGATCTCCCGCCGTTGCAGCTTGCCGTAGGTGTCGAGCGACATGCGCACGGTGCAGTCCGCCTCGATCTCCTGGCCGGTGACGACGGCCACCTCGTTGCCGTCTCCGGACCCGTCGATCAGCATGCGCTCATCGTCGAGGCAGAACATCAGGCTCTTGCCGAGCGGGTCGATCTGGCTGGCCTTCTCGGACATGTCGGCGCAGATTTCCTCAATGGTCATTGCACATCCTCCCTAGGTGCTGTGATTCAGAGCGCGCCACTGTTCGGGCAGCGGCGCAAGCCGCTCGACCCGCGCGTGGAGCGCACCATCGTGAAAGTTGACTTGGATGCTGTCGCCGGCTTCCACCGCCGCGGCGTTGGTGATCGCGCCCGCTGTGTCGGTGCCTGTGCCCGTGACGATGGCGAATCCCCGCGCCAGCGCCTGCAACGGACTGACCGCCTCAAGGGTGCGGACCAAGGCACTGAGCCTTTCCGTGTTCTGCGTGAGTTGGGTTGCCATGCGCTGTTCGGCGCGACCCTGCAATGCGGCCACCGCGGCGGTCAGAGCGGCGATGCGCGGCTCCGGGCGTTGCCGCTTAAGCCCCTGCTGCAAGCTCGCGAAGTGGATCCGGGCGCGCTCCAGGCTGTTCCCCAAGCCCAGACGCAGGCGCGTCTCGAGATCGTCGGCCCGCTGCATCAGTTGCAGCAGGCGGTCGCGGGGGTTTACCAGCCGGGACCGCAAGGCCGCGTGCCGGTGGTCCAGCAGTTCCAGCCGGTTGGCCGCGGCGGTGGCGAGGCGCTGCCGCCCGCTGCCGAGGCTCCGGTACAGGGCGGCGGCGTCCGGCGTGATCAATTCCGCCGCCGCCGACGGCGTAGGTGCCCGCAGGTCGGCGGCGAAGTCGGCGATGGTGAAGTCGGTTTCATGGCCGACGGCCGACACCGTGGGCACCGGGCAGCGGGCGATGGCGCGGGCCACCGCCTCCGAATTGAAGGTGAACAGGTCCTCTAGGCTGCCGCCGCCACGGGTCAGCAGCACCAGGTCGGGCGCCAGCGCGGGAATCCGGTTCAGGGCATCGAGAATCTGCGGCTCGGCCTCCGCCCCTTGGACGGAAACCGGCAGGAGTGTGACTTCAAGCAGTGGAAAGCGGCGCCGAATGACGCTCAGCACATCCCGAAGCGCGGCGCCGGAAGGCGACGAGACCACGGCCAGATGGCGTGGATAGGCCGGCAGGGCGCGCTTACGCTCTTCGGCAAAGAGGCCCTCGGCGGTGAGGCGCGCTTTGAGCGCCTCATAGGCGGCGCGCAAGGCGCCTTCCCCGGCCGCCTCCATGTGCTCCACGATGACTTGGAATTCGCCGCGGTTCTCATACAGGCTCACCCGCCCGCGCAGCAGCACTTCGCCGCCGTCGCTCGGCTGCATGCGGCACAGGCGGTTGCGGTTGACGAACATCGCGCAGCGCACCTGCGCAGCGTCGTCCTTCAGGGTGAAGTACCAGTGGCCGGAGCGGGGCCGGGCGAAGTTGGAAATCTCGCCGCGAATCCAGACGAGGTTGAAGCGCTCCTCCAGCAGCCGCCGGGCGCTTTGGTTGAGGTCGCTGACTGAAAGTACGGTGGGTTCGGTCATGGACCCTTTAGAAGGTGCGGCCCAGCTCGAACTGAAAGCGCTCCTCCTCGTCGATGTCCTTGGTGTTGAAGGGCTTGGCGATGCCGAAGGTCATCGGCCCCATGCCGGTCAACCAAGTGATGCCGAAACCAACCGAGTAGCGGAATTCATCCAAGCCGAAGCCGAAGCAGTTGACGCTGGTTTCCGGGCAGTTGGTGTTGAAGACGTTGCCCGCATCGACAAACATGACCGAGCGGAACTGCCGGTTGTCCTCCACGAACGGCAGGTTGAAAATGATTTCCGCGGAAGCCTCCACGAGCAGATTGCCGCCAAAGGGGTCGCCGCGGTCGCGGAAGAAGCCCGACGGCAACGGGTTGCCGTCCCGGTCGGTGGAGGGATTGGTGGTTCTTGGGCCCAAGGTGGATTGCTCGAAGCCGCGGATGGAGCCGAAGCCGCCGGCGAAGAAGTGCTCGTAGAACGGCAGGCCCTTGGTGCCGCCGTAGCCGCCGCCGTATCCCACCTCGGTGCGGAAGCGCAGCGCCATGTTGCCGATGAAGGGGAAGTACTGCTCGCCCCGGTAGGTGAGCTTCCAGAACTGCAGGTCGCTGCCGGGGACCGAGGCTTGCAGGCCGAGGGTCTGGGAGCGGCCCCGGGTGGGGAAGAGGCCGCGGTTGAGGGTGGTGCCCTGCCAGGCGAGATTGAGCTTTAAGTTCAGGAAGTCGTCGCCGTTCTTCTCTAGGAATTCGGTGATCTCCAAGGCCGGGAAACGGCCTTCGGTCAGTTTGGTCTGCTCTATGGTGCCGCCGAAGTTGATCCGCTGGGTCTCGCCGATGGGGAAGCCGAAGGTGATGCCCAAGCCAATGGCATCGGTGCTGTAGCGGGCGATGTTGCGCTCGTCGAAGTCCAGGCGCCGGTAGTAGGCGTTGTAGCCGCGGCTGATGCCGTCGAGGGTGTAGTAGGGGTTGAAGTAGTTGAAGCTCGCCGACTTCTGGTAGCTGGAGAACGACAGGCCGACGCCCAGGCTGTTGCCCGTGCCGAGCACGTTGTTCTCCTGGTAGTTGCCGCCGAGCACCAGCCCCCAGCCCTGGCTGTAGCCGAGGGTGGCGGAAATGCTGCCGGAGGGCTGCTCCTCCACGTCGAAGGCCACGTCCACCTGGTCGTCGGTGCCCGGCACCGGCGGGGTTTCCACGTTCACTTCCCGGAAGTAGCCCAAGCGCTCCAAGCGCACCTTGGAGAGGTCGATCTGCGCCGTGGATGCCCAACCGCCCTCCATCTGGCGCATTTCCCGGCGCATCACTTCATCTTGGGTGACCCGGTTGCCGGCGAAGCTGATGCGGCGCACGTAGGCGCGCTTGCCCGCATCGATCATGAAGTCCACATCGACGTTGCCGGTCTCCTCGTCCACCAAGGGCACCCCGGAGGCGGATGCGAAGGTGTAGCCGGCATTGCCGAGCGCCCCCTCCAAGCGGTCCTCGGTGGCGGTCAGCAGTTGTTGGGAAAACACTTGGCCGGGGGCAACCAGGAACAGGCGCCGCAGATCCTCCGGCTTCACGTCGTTGAGCTGGCCGAGCAAATTGACCTCATCGACCACGTACTTGCTGCCTTCCTCCACGTTCATGGAGATATAGACTTGGCGCTTGTCCGGGGTGATGCTCACTTGGGTGGAATTGATGTCGAACTCGACGAAGCCCCGGTCCTTGTAGTGGGACTCTAGCTTCTCCAGGTCGCCGGAGAGCTTCTCCCGGCTGTACTTGTCGTTGTTGCGGAAGAATGAGAAGAGCGTTGGATGCTGAAGCTCCATCACGTCAAGCAGCTCCTCCTCGGAGAAGGCGTTGGCGCCGACGATGTTGATGTGGCGGATGCCCGAGGTCTTGCCTTCCTCGATGTCGATGCGGATGGCCACCCGGTTGCGGGCCAGTTCCTCCACCTCGGTGTCGATGGCGGCGCCGTAGCGGCCTTGGGAGACGTATTGGCGCTCCAGCTCCAAACCGACCCGCTCCAGGGTCGCCTGCTTGAATATCTCGCCTTCGCTCAAGCCTTGCTGGGTGAGCCCCTCCAGCAGCGCATCGGTCTTGATGGCCTTGTTGCCTTCGATCTCAATGGACTCGATGGCGGGCCGCTCGACCACGGTCACCACCAGCACGCCGCCGTCCCGGGCCATGCGGATGTCGTCGAAGTAGCCGGAGGCGAACAGCAGGCGGATCAACTGGCGGATGGCCACCTCATCGACCCGGTCGCCGACGTTGACCGGCAGTGCGTTGAACACCGTGCCTGCGGAGACCCGCTGCAGCCCCTGCAGGCGGATGTCGGCGATGGTGAAGGCGTCGGCACGGACCGGCGCGGCGGCCCCCAAGGCCATCGCAAACGCCGCCGCGCCGAGCATGGCGCGCAGCAGCCGGGTTCCCCGAGTGAGCAGCACTAGAAGAACCTCAGAAAGTCGTTGACGAAGACCAGCACCATGAGGCCGCCGATCAAAATCACGCCGACCTGTCCGCTGAAGGCTTGGATGCGCTCGGAAACCGGCCGCCGGGAGACGATCTCGGCTAGGCAATAGATCACGTGGCCGCCGTCAAGCAGGGGAATCGGCAACAGGTTCAATATCCCCAAGGAGACGCTCAGCAGCGCCAGCATGCCGACATAGACCTGCCAGCCCGCCGCCGCCGAGTCGCCGGCCACCTTGGCGATGGTGATCGGGCCGCCCAGGTTGCGGGCCGACATCTGCCCGAACAGCAGCTTGCCCAAGTGGTCGATCATCAGCGCCGACATGGCCCCGGTTTCCTTAATGCCGTGCAGCACGGCATCCAGCGGCCCATGGCGCACGGTGATCATCGGGGCCCGCACGCCGACGAAGCCGATCAACTCGCCCTCGCTGCCGTGGCGCGGGTCAGGCGTGACCACGGCCTCGCGCTGCGCGCCATCGCGCAGGAAGGTCCATTGCATGGGCCGGCCCGGCGCCGCCTGCACCGCCTCGACCATTTGCGTCCAGGTGTCGATGGCCTCGCCGTCGATGGCCAGCACCCGATCCCAAGGCTGAATTCCGGCGCGTTCGGCGGCATCGCCGTCCTGCACGCCGCCGACGATGGCCAAGCGGGCCGGCTTCAAGCCGAGGGCGTCGAGCAGGTCGGGATCGGCCGCATCGTGCAGCCAGTCCACCACCGGCACGTCCACCTGCTGCTCAGCCGTGGCGCCGGGGGTGCGCGTGAGAATGCCAATGTGGCCCGTCTCGCCGATGCGCTCCGCGAGCGCCATCACCACCTGCTGCCAACTGTTGACCGTCCGGCCGTCGATGGCCACGATCTGTTGGTAGTCCTCAAGACCCGCTGCGGCCGCGGGACTCGGTTCATCAACCTGCCCCACCATCGGCAGCAGGCTGAGGGTGCCGGACAGCGCCAGCAGGCTGTAGATGACGATGGCGAGCAGGAAGTTGGCGAACGGACCGGCCACGGCGATGGCGAGCCGCCACCACACGCTGAGCCGGTTGAAGCTCAGTTCATCAGCCCCGATGGGCTCCTTTTGCTGGGGGTCGCGCTCATCAAGCATGCGCACGTAGCCGCCCAAGGGCAGGGCGCCGACGGCGAACTCCGTGCCGTGCCGGTTGGTGCGCGACCACAGTGCCTTGCCGAAGCCCACCGAGAACTTGAGAATGCGCACGCCGGACCATCGGGCCACGATGTAGTGGCCGAACTCATGAAAGGTCACCAATACGCCCAAGGTAACGATGAATGCGAGGGGATAGATCAGCATGGCGGCTTCGGAAATCGATTGCCGCGCATGGTAAACGATTCGGCGTCAGTATTCTGCGTGCATTGAGGCCCCGCTTCGAACCTCGGAACACCCAATCGTCACAGCAATTGTCAATTTTTGCCCGATAGGCAGATTTGGCGTACGACCCGTTGAGAGATTGGCTCTAGCAAAGCGCCCCTCGTACCGGTCAGCATGGTCTGCCTTGAATCCTATGAAACCAATCGGCAATGCAGACGGATGCCATCCGGACGCGATGCGCCGCCGGCGGTCGTTTTGCGGCCCGCGCCAGGCCGTGCTACGGTGTTGGCTCGCCCTCAAGGCCCGGAGAACGCACCCATGAGCGACCCCGCAACGTCCCCCGAAGCGCTGGCCGAGGAGGAGGCGCGGCTGGTGGCCGAGTTTCGCGAGCGCGAGCGCCGTTCGGAGGCGAGGTACCCGAGTTCGGACGGCAAGCCAATGTCTGAGAACGACGTTCAGGGCTACGCCATCTGCTACTTCGACGCCGCCGTGCGACTGGACTGGTACGCGGACCGGCCCAACGTGTACGTGTCCAGCGACTTGCTGATCTACGCCAAGGAGGGCGACCAGGCGGCGGTGGCGGCGCCGGATCTGCTCGTGGTCATTGGGACGCGCGACCTGCCACGCAACAGCTACCGGCTGTGGGAGGAGCCGAAGCCGCCGGACTTCGCCTTGGAGGTGGCGTCGCGGAGCAGTTGGCGGCGCGACCTGAACGAGAAGCGGGCCATCTACGAGTCCATGGGCGTGCGGGAGTACTTCGCCTGCGACCCGAGGGCGGAGTTCTACGAACCCCCGCTGCGCGGGTTCCGCCTTGAGGGCGGGACCTACGTGCCCGTCGATGCTGAGCGTCGCGGCGGGGCCTGGAGGCTGCACAGCGAGGTGCTGGGGCTGACGTTCCGGCAGTTTGGCGAGGAAGTGCGGTTGATGGTCCCAGCGACCGGCCAGGACCTGCCCACTCACGACGAGCTGAGGCTCAGCCAACGGGACAGCGCCGCGAGGGCCGAAGCCGCCGAGGCGCGTCAGCGCACGGCTGAGGAACGTCAACGGGCCGCGGAAGCCCGCATCGCCGAGTTGGAGGCGCGTTTGGCTAGGCAGCAGGCAAGCCCCAAACAGGCTGCGCCGGAAGAGGACTTGGGCGAGTGGATTTCGCCCGAAGATGAGGCAGCTTGGCGTGACCTATGAACCGAAATTTCGCTTTCGCGAATTCCGGGGGCGCAGGCTCTAGGCGGCGTAGGCGAGTTGGTTGGCGCGGCAGGCGTCGATGATTTCTTCGGCCATATCCAGGCAGGTGCCGCAGCCGCCGCCGACGCCTAGCCTTTCCGTGAGATGCTCAACGTCCGCCACGCCAGCTTCGGCGGCTTCGCGGATGTCCGCGTCGGTGATTGCTTTGCAGATGCAAACGTACATTGGGCGCAAGTCTAATTGATAGGTATTTGCAATTGCAACACTTATCGCGTTGCAATTCATGTTTTCTGATGAAACTAATTTCTATTTATAAAACAACAAGTTAGGCTTGATTTTGGGCGCAGAAGGGCGCATCATGGCGAAAATCCCACCGAGAAGCCGCCATGCAACCCATCGAAAACGACGTCATCGTCCACCTCAATCGGGTTCTGAAGAACGAACTGACCGCCATCAACCAGTACTTCCTGCACGCCAAGATGTATGAGGACTGGGGCATCCACCGCCTAGCGGAGAAGGAGCGCGAGGAATCCATCGACGAGATGAAGCACGCCGATGCCCTGATGGAGCGCATTCTGTTCCTGGAGGGGCTGCCCAATCTCCAGGACCTCGGCAAGCTTCGGGTCGGCCAAGCCACCCAGGAAATGCTGGAGTGCGACCTCGCCCTGGAAATGGACGCCATGCCCATGCTGCGCGACGCCATCGCCTACTGTGAGAGCATCGGCGACTACGTCTCACGGCAACTGTTCCGGCAGATTCTCGATTCCGAGGAGGACCACGTGGACTGGCTGGAGACCCAACTGGAACTGATCGGCAAGGTCGGCATCGAAAACTACATCCAGTCGCAGATGCACGACTGACAAACTGCCCCGGTGACGCCGAACGGAGCGGTCGGGCCGATCAGCTAGCAGTGTCCGGGCTAGCAACCTTGGCGTGTTTGGCGCGAGACAGAAACTCCGCCCCGGTGCCGCAGTCGATGATCCAGTCGCCGACCTCCGCCAAGCGCTGTGGATCGGTCACTCCATCGATCTGAGCGGAAAGCCGCTCCGCCGTCTGCCCGCCGAACTTACGTCCAGCGAGTTGGCACAATAGCGCCCGCTCGTCTGCTCGGGCTTGCGTGACACCGAGCTCCCTGCCTTCGGCCAACCAGTGGTCAACCATGGACTTCAACATAAACGACTTCATTTCCTGAAACTCCCCAAGCTCTGCTATTTTCCTCAGCTTGCTCTTCAGCTTCGGCACCCTTGGCAGGTCCGGCACCAGTGACTGCCGAATCCACTCCGGGGCAGCACGAGTGCGAGAGTGTCTTGGACAAGGCCCATGCGGGCAGGGCGATGGAAGTTACTAGGATGCGTGCGTTTCGATCTTCCGGATCGCTTCGACGGTCCTGCGGAAAGACTGGCTTCTGA
>CAZRBP010000018.1:0-38766 GCA_964598305.1 uncultured Pseudomonadales bacterium
ATAGCTCATGCTCACAAAGCGATTTAATCAGTTCACCTTGAACACGCTCTGCCTGGGTCAGACGGTCATCGTTGAGCGGATCGTTGTGTAAGTCCTTCAATCGAGCGATGATGATGTTGCTATCATCAAGTCGCTCACCATCTAGATCCACGAATGGGATAAGGTCTCGCGGGGCTGCAGAGAAAATCTCCCAGACCGTGAGTACAGTTTCTTCGTAGGTTATGCCTGCAAGACGGAGCCAGGTTTCTAACTTGTAGACGTATGGACTGACCCCACCCAACAAACCCTGGTATCGAGGGGTTCTATACAGTCTGATCATGGGTCATCCCCTAAACGCCATACCTTTTATTATAAGGTGGTTAACTGCAGATGGTAGTATCCGCTCCGGGACGCCCGTTTGCCTTTCGCAGAACGCCATGTACTGATCA
The DNA here is from genome assembly GCA_964598305.1 of uncultured Pseudomonadales bacterium. GTDB lineage: Bacteria > Pseudomonadota > Gammaproteobacteria > Pseudomonadales > Azotimanducaceae > Azophilus. Next base: position 429 of record CAZRBP010000018.1, read on the forward strand.
AAAGACGCCAAGAAAAGTGATCCATAAGCGCCAAACTTATCCAGCGACAAATGGAATGGACGCCTCCCGCTCCGATGTTCGACGTCCGAGGGATCTCGTGGACCTTCGGGAGCCGACGGCATCATAGTGCCTTAGTGGGAAGCACCCGCTTCCCAAGCAAACCGGAGGGTCCGAATGAAGACTAGCGGAATGATCGTGGGCGTGGATGTGGCGAAGCATGTGTTCCAGTTGTACTGGATCGACTTGGAAACGGGGGAGGAGATGAACCTGCGCCTGACCAGGGCGAAGTTCCTGAGGCACTTCGCCAATCACGTCCGTTGCCTGATCGCGTTGGAAGCCTGCGGCGGCAGCCAGCACTGGGCCCGCCGCCTGCAGGAACTCGGACACGAGGTCCGGATCCTGCTGGCGAAGATGGTGCGTGCCTTCGTGCGCGGCAACAAGAACGACGCGCACGACGCGCGGGCGATCTGGGCGGCGGTTCAACAACCCGGCATCCGCACCGTGGCCGTGAAGACCGAGGAGCAGCAGGCGGTGCTGGCATTGCACCGCATGCGCGGACAGTTGGTGAAGTTCCGCACGGCGCAGATCAACGGACTGCGTGGTCTGCTGACCGAGTACGGCGAAGTGATGCCGAAAGGTCGGGCGGGCCTGAAGCGCGACATCCCCGGCGCGCTGGATCGGGTTTCGGAGCGGCTGCCCGCGATGGCCGTGGACAGTCTGCGCGACCAATGGGCGCGGGTGGCGCAGTTGGACGGGGAGATCGAGGTGATCGAGCGCCGGCTTGCGCTCTGGCACGAAGGCAACGAGGCGAGCCGCCGAATCGGCGCAATTCCCGGCGTGGGCGTGTTGACCGCGACCGCTGCGGTGGCAGCCATGGGCGACCCCAACGCTTTCAAGTCCAGGCGGGAAATCGCCGCTTGGCTGGGGGTCGTCCCCGGCATGCCGGAACGGGGGGCCGGGTGCAGGTGATTGGCATCAGCAAACGGGGCGACAGGTACCTTCGCACGTTGCTGATCCATGGCGCCCACTCGGTGCTCCACAACGCCAAGGCACCGCCGCCATGGTTGACGAACCTGGCTGAACGGCGGCCGATGAACGTTGTCACCGTGGCGCTGGCCAACAAGAACGCACGGACGATCTGGGCGTTGCTGGCGCATGATCGGACCTACGAGCCGAATTTTGCAAGCCAACCGACGTAGGAGCGGCTGACACGGAGGACACGAACTCACGCAAGAGAGGAACGCTGAAAGAGTGCACGAGGCACGACGAGGATTGATGGCGAACAGGTCAGACCGGGATCCGCTAATCCTGAACCTTGATTCGAGCTTGGAGCTCGGGCGACAAATGAGGTGCGGACCCGCGGTTTCCATCCGGGCCAGCAGGCGCGAAGCCCTGCACCAACAGGCCGGATATAAATCTGCAACCTGTGAACCGGAAACGCCAATTCGCCTTGCCACAGGGAGGCGTCCATATAAATCAAGATGAGAACGCGTGTCATACTGGTTGACGCGCTACAAAACTGGTGTATTGTGGAATTTGTTTAAGCAGGGAGATGTTCAGGATGTCCCACAACTTAACCACTCGTTCAAATTTGTCGAAAGCGATTGGTCATGCTCCTGGACCACTAAAGATAAGCATCCTGCAAAACATCTTTGAAACTGCCCGGGGTCTCGGTGTAGATCTGCGAGAAGAGTTTGCCGCGCAAGGCCTGACTCCGGAGTCGATCCAGGAGGTCGATAATTTCATTACTTTAAATGACTTGGCGGAGTTCCTCTCCATCGCAATTCAGAAAACCAATCAAAAGAACTTTCATTTTTTGCTAGCGTCAAGCCAGAACATGCCAAACTCATCCAGCACCGAACTGCTCGTCCGAACTGCGCCCACCTTAAGGGACGCATTCAAAGACGTCGAAAAATTCGGGCACAACTCCGCCCAACCGGTACACGTGCGACTTGACGAATCCGCGTACAGCGCAAAATTACACATCTCCATCGAAAATCCTGGCCTATCACCCGACAAATACCGCATGTGCACAGAATTTATGCTTGCTACGTTTGTTCAATTTGTCAGAGTAATTTTGGGTGCTCCCCCACAACTCAATCGTGTCAGTTTCCCCTTTGTGAGAGGTGAAGATGGGGAATTAGTTTCACGCTATTTTCAGTGTGAAATTGACTACGAATCCGAGATGTTTGGACTCGAATTCTCGATGCCGGCGCTAAACAAGCCCCTGGTCTATGCAAACTCAGACTTTCACGACAATTTTAGGAAATATCTATCCGCTTCAAGCGAACAGTCGGAAGCAACATTCGATCAAGGCGTGCGTGCAGTGATCCACTCACTGCTCTCGACTCAAACATTAAGTATCGAGCGTGTTGCACGCTCGTTCGGTTGCTCTAAGCGCACATTGCAGCGGTGGATAAAGCAGGATCTTGGTATCAGCTACAACACATTAGTCGAGGAGGTTCGTTTCGACGTCGCGAGACATTTGCTTGAACACACCCACTTGCCAATAACTGAGATCTCTCTCGCAGCTGGTTATTCAAAACCAACGAACTTCACCCGAGGATTCAAAAAGGCAACTGGCTGCAGTCCAAGGCACTGGCGCAAAATCCACAATAGCCACGAGAAATACCGACGATTCCTAACCAGCGTTTGAGTATTTCCTAGGAACTTAGCAGCAACGTCGGGAAGTGATCTAGTGCGACACCACCGACTCGAATTCTTGCGTAAGGTCTGTAAAGCTCCAAAAACGTTAGGAATAACACATTGACATGAATCGTAACTTGCCTCTAACGGAAAACAGGCGTTCTTCCGGAACGGTGAAGATTATTACCTTTGCAAACATCTTTGAAACCGCACAAGAGTTTGGTACTGATCTGAGGGACGATTTTGTGGCGCTAGGCTTCACACCTGAAGCGATCGCTCAAGGGGATCGTTTCATCAGTTTAAGAGAGGTGGCTGACGGCCTCTCGGTTGCAATACAAAAAACCGGTTGTTCTGATTTTCATTTGTTGTTAGCGTTACGGCAAGAGAGGAACACAACGGTTAGTCTTCTACTAAGGACCTGTCCCACACTACGAGACTTGTTCCACGATGTCGCAAAATTTATGCACAACGACGCACAGTCAATTCACTTTGATCTCGATGACTCTGAACACGCTGAACGACTGATTCTTTCACTCGATAATCCTGGTCTGACGCCAGAGCATCACCTTATTTGCGCAGAGTTTTTTCTCGCTCAGGCTTATCAGTTTATCGGAGCTAGTATTGGGTCCCTACCTCCCCTGGAACGGGTATATTTGGCTTTCGCGAAGGATGAACATAGCGGTTCGATCTCGCATGTTTTTCACACCGATGTTACGTACGAGTCCGAGATATTTGGTTTTGATTTCGTCAAAGGTACGCTAGACAGATCTTTGGTCTACTCCAACAAAAGCCTACACGATGACGCTCTAAAACACCTGTCCGCCGCTGGGCAACAGATGGAAGCACCATTCAATCAAGGCGTGCGTAGGGTAATTCACTCGCAACTGGTTACTCAATCTCTCAGCATCGACCGTGTGGCGCGCTCCTTCGGTTGCTCAAAGCGCACGCTCCAGCGGTGGATAAAGGATGAATGTGGCGTCAGCTACAACACATTAGTCGAAGAAGCTCGGTTTAGCCTCGCACGACAACTTCTTGAACTATCAACGATGTCAATCACAGACATTGCACTTGCGGTGGGGTATGTAAATCCAACGAATTTCACGCGTGGTTTCAAAAAAGTACTTGGTTGCAGCCCGCGGGAATGGAAGAAAAAATCGCAACAACGTCACGGAGAAGTCAGCCAGGAAGCCTAACCTAATATGCGATGACGTAGCCACTGCCACTACCCAAAGAGAGGCAGGATTGACCCGTCAAAGTACTTTATCCGAGTCAATTCCTCCTATTAACTACATCATTTTGGTCGATGAGGTCACGTTAAAAGTCGTAGCGAATACGGATACCATAATGACGTGGATTGGCATAGTGACCAACCAGAGCGAGTGATGCAAAATCTTGAACACCGTCGAGGTACTCTTCATCCGTCAGGTTGTTAACGTATCCGGTAACTGTCCAGCGAACAGATGCATCGGTGTAGCTGACTGATGCGTTCGCGACAAAGTAGCTATCGTCGTTGGCACCGCCGGTGCCGGTAATGTTCGTCTGAGTTGCCCAGGCTCCTCCGTTGTAGTAACCAAGAAGGCGACCGCTGACAGCGCCCCGTGAACCCAGGGATTGGAAATAGTTCAACCCAAAGCTTGCAGCGAAGTCAGGCGCATGAGCCAATTTGTTGCCATCGACTATTTGCGTTTCGCCGGTTTGACGAATCACCGCATTATTCGTGTACTCGGTATCAAGCCACGTCATGTTTGCAAACACGTCTAACGTATCTGTCAGTTGAGCCTCAACCCCCAGCTCGATGCCCATAATATCTGCTTCCACACCGTCGATTAAGAAGCCAGTGCCTGTTGAAAGCGAATTAAGCGTGAGGTGAATATTTTCGAAATCATAAACAAATGCCGCACCGGTCAGCTGCACCCGGCCATTCGGAAGCCTTGATCTGAAGCCTACTTCATAGGCGGTAACGTCTTCACTATCTACCTCGCCATCACCCGGTGAGGTTGTATTCAAAGCAGCGGACTTAAAGCCGGTAGTTACCCCTCCATACGCCATCAAGTCTCCCGTATTGTAGATAAGCTTCAGGTTGTAGGTTGTCTTGTCGTCATCTAATGTGAATCTACCCGCACTTAGGTATTCGTCAAACTCATGTTCCTCGTCAGTGTAACGAAGACCCGCCGTGAGAGCGAAGGTCTCGCTCAATGGATAAGTGACTTCTCCATAGGCAGAAATCGCTTCCAATTGAAAATTGTTATAAAACGACAATGTAGATGTGCCCAGAAAATCGAACGTGCTTCTCTGGTCTGTGTCCTCCTTAAGATAACTGGCACCAACAAGCCATTCGAAGGCCCCTTCCATTGAAACCGCATAAACCTCCTGCGAGATAACTTCGTTGTCAGGCCCCCCGGAGAAGCCAGCATTGCCCTGATTGGTGAACGCAGGCAGCCCGATTGTCGTTAAGTCCGGCAGAGTAGCCGGATTGGCACGCAGTGCCTCCGCAGATAACCGGTAAAGGGAGTCCTGGTAACCCGTAATCGAAACAACATCAAAGGTATCGAACGAGTAGGTTACATTAAGGTGAAGTTGAGTGTTTTCAAGATAGTTGGTGGACCCACCTGACAGACCTTTCACGAGACCGGCTGTGAAGCCATTGACGGGAAAATTATTGTCAGCAGTCTCGTGAGGCTTATCCAGGAAATCAATCTGACTGGCCATGCCGAGAATAGTCGGGAACACCCCCGCAAGGTCATCAGGGGGAACAAACCCAGTTACAAATGCAGCCCATAATGCCTGAGGTCCATTTAGCCCAGGAAACGGACTTACCACATCAGCGAACTGTCCGATTTGTTCATGTGGCATTTGTGCGGAATCGGCTTCGCTGTAGGTAGCTCCCAACACGAAGGAGAGTCCATCCGTGGGCTCAAAGGCGAGTTTGCCGCTGACGCTCCAGGCGTCCTCATCACCCAAGTCATCACCCGGTCCGAAATTTTCCACAAAACCATCACGCTCGCGAATGGAAACAGTTAAATTGGCTGCAGCCTTTTCGCCAAGACTAAACGACGTTTGACCGAGAAACTTGCGTGTATCATAGTCCCCAACGTCAAGCTGCACCGAACCGCTGAATTCGTTACCCACCTTGGGGGTGCTTGTGGTAATAAGAATCGCGCCGCCCGTCGCATTACGGCCATACAGTGTCCCTTGAGGACCTTTGAGCACCTGAACGGACTCTGCGAGCTCCATGGTTGTCAGTGACAGGGACTGCGGGCTTACCTGATAGAGACCGTCAACGTAGACTGCAATGCTGCTGTAGTTTCCGGTGCCGTTGTTAATGCTGCCAACACCCCGGATAAAGGGTTGCAGCCATGAAGTCGCTTCTGATACCTGAAGACTTGGCGAGAGCAACGGTAGATCCACCAAATCCACAATCCCACTGTTTTCGATCTCCGAGTTTGTGAACGTGTCCATCGCGATAGGTACATCAAACTCATTTGCCTGGCGTTTGGTTGCAGTCACCAAAACCTCTTCGATTACGCCCTCGGTGGCGTCCTCAGCTACGGCATACCCCGAATAAGGCGATCCCAAAAGCACAGTTACGCCAATTGCAGTCGCAAGGGCTCGCTTTGTCTCTGGTTTTGTCATTTTTTAACTCCTCTCCCGAGTTTCACAATTAAGACGAACGGGCTGCGGTACATTCACAAACAACCCGTTCATTCACTTGTTTCTGCCCAAATGGAAATTAAAAGTAGGTTCACGCTATTCATGGAGTGAACCCAACCCCTCTTCTGTTTCTACTGAGCAGTCCCACACGTTTGCCCTCGTTGAAATCGATCGAGCTCATCAGGATCAAATCCTTCATCGTAATCAACAAGCGGGTCTCGCAGAAAATCGTTTTCAGGTTTGACGGCAGTCGCCTGACTCACCAGAAATCGGCAAAGCTTGTCCAGAAGACTCTTGTTCCGGGACGAACGACCAGCCATCCAGATGGATAACTTCGCGGACCGTTCGCTCAAGGTCATTGGGTGAGCTCCAACACGGCGGCCCCATTTGCCTGTTTCGTAACGGACGAAGTGACTTTGACAATCTGACACGGCACCCCTTTGAGATGAGGTATGCCCTGTTCGCGATCAAGAAAATCTTCATCGTCACGGCAAAGCTGGGCATCTGAATACTTCAGCGCCCCAGATAATTTGCCAGCACCTTGTTCCATCTCCGGTTTCCACCATCCGTGGGGGATTCGAACCAAGCCATCCGGCATGGCATCCTTGATGGCTACTTTGGCCGAGATGGTGGCGAGTTCATTTTCAATCTCTGCCCATTCACCTTCTTCAAGTTTGTAAGCCTTGGCTGTATCTGGGCTGATAAACAATTCCGGTTCGGGGTGGCGACTACGCATTTCTTCAATGTGCCGATGCCCGGTTTGGAAAAAACCGTCTTCACGCACGCCTGTAAACAATTTCAAAGGATATTCCGGATCTACGGGTGGGTCTTCGCGGAAGTAAGGCAGGGGATCAAAACCCATCTCTTCGAGCGCCGCCGACCTTAACTCAACTTTTCCGGTCGGTGTAGCAAACCCAGTCTTGAGGTATTTTCGAAATCTTGGTGTCTTGAAATGCACATCAGTATTGGCGACAAATTCTTTCCAGCTCACCCCCAGCTTCTGCAGGCGGGAATCATAGAACTCCTCAACTGTTTTCCATGGAACAACCTCTGGCTGATCGAGCGCGCCTGCAAGCAGTTTCCAGAACTCAAAAGTTGAACGGCACTCTCCTGGTGGGTCCATCGACTTCTCTGATGTGCGAACGGTTGACGACCAGCCCCAGCCGTCCGAGAGCCATGGTCGCTCCAGCCAGCTGTCAGCTGGTAACACATAGTCCGCAAGTTGTGCAGACGGTGTCATGAACTGTTCATGAGCGACGATGAGATCCTGGTTCATCATTGCTTTGATGATGAGGTTCATATTTGCATAACTCATCATCGGATTGTTGCCGATAAAGAAAAAAGCTCTCACCGGATACGGACCTTCTCCAGCCATGGCTCGAAAGAGCGATGATGGCGGTGTCATGTAACAGCCCATGACGAGATTTGCGTACTCCTGACCCCAGACCTTCTGGGTCGGTTCACAGAACCGTTGCTGACCACGGTATGTGAACGCAGGGTATTGGTCGGATCCCAGCTGTTTCATCTTCTGCTCATCAGACAAAACGTGGTGCATTTCAATCTCTGACTCATTGATCACATCAGGATTAAAGCCGTGAAGGAGTTCGCCGCCGGGCACGTCCAGATAGCCACATATCGATCTCAAGAACGTCTGCAGTCGGATGGCAGAAGTGGAATTTCGCTGCATATCCGTAATGGGAGTCCAGGGTATAACCGCTGGACCCTCGGTGGCATACATCCGTGCCGCTCGGGCAATCATTTCAGGGTCGCACCCGGTCAGGTCAGCCACACGTTCGAGCGGATACTCATCCACCCGTTTTCTCAGATCCTCAAAACCGATCGTCCAGTTGGCGACAAAGTCTTTATCGTAATGCTGCTCGTCGATAACGACCTTCAAAAACCCAAACATCAAAGCTGCATCACTGCCAACCTTCAGGGGAAGCCAGATATCGGCTCGCTTCGCACTGGAACTGTGTCGAGGATCGGCAACAATGAGCTTAGCGCCGTTTGCCTGCGCTTGCCTGATCATGTTGTAAACAGGCGTCCAACTATGCCTGCGGGGATTGTGCCCCATCAGGAAGATCACCTTCGTGTTCTGAAAATCGCCAAACGGGAACCAACCATAGGTAAATCGATTAACCGCGGCGGTGTTGCCAGCACACAGCGCGACGCCGCTGGTCCAGTTCGGCGAACCGACATGGTTCATCAATCGACGGCCTAAACCGTGATCAGTGCATGTGTTCCACTGGCTGGTTGAAACGGCCCAGGCTTCAGGACCGTGATCTGCAATGATCCCCTTCAGCCGAGAGCCAATGTCGGCCATGGCTTCCTCCCAAGTGACCTGCTGCCACTCACCAGAGCCACGTTCACCAACCCGCTTGAGTGGATGAAGTATGCGATTAGGATTAGCAAACCCCTTGGGTGCGACAATCCCTTTCATACAAATGTTGTCCCTGAATATCGGGTTATCCGATGAGCGAACGCGCACGACACGCCCATTCCTGGATTCCGTTACAACAGAACAGTGAGCGTCGCAGCAGGTGCATATTGTGCGCCTGATCGTAACGCCCGGCCTAGCTTCACGTTTTTTATATTCCGCATCGACCACTTGCTGTGGGTCAAACGTAACCGGTGTCGGCATGAGGTGTTCCTTCTAAACGGGCTACTGGAGGCTAGTATCTGCAGGTTGGCAGCTACTTACCTTCCCGAGAATGCCGAAAAATAATCAATAAACGCCACTTGACCAAAATCAAGGTGATTTTTTGAGATCTAGTAGGAGGGTGGTGTTAGCAGTTCTATAAGGAAGGGGACCAGTTTCGCCATAACGTTGCGCTGGATCTCGTTGGATCCTGCGTAATTGAGCCCGTCGTTTTAACAAAACTAAATTGCGGTCATGCCACCATCTACGGGCATTGCAATGGCAGTCCGAGTGACATCAAAGTCGGCCGGGTTGCCCAGTTGCAAACTGTTATTCAGTTGCTCTCTTACCTGGATGAGTTCGGAAACATTCTTCGGCGGGACCAAGCCCCTCATACCCGCGATCATCTCGTCATCGTTCGACGCAAACATCGATAGTTCAGGGTCCAGAACGTAGGCAGTGGTGTACCCGGCCATATTTTCGTCAGACATCATGATTCTTTTCCTTAATTGACTGATCTAAGCTGACCATACCGTTCATTGCCTTCCTATGGGTGACAAAAAAACACACAGATACTGTCAGCCAGGACGGCAAACGATCTGACAACTTAGGTCAAATTCGCATGCCAGCTTGCTATAGCCTCACCCACTTGATCTGGATTATCTTCTTGAACAAAATGGTGGCCGGCAATTGTTACTTCAGTGACTGCAGGCAAGGTTCGCGCTATAACTTTTGCTTCTTCCGGAATAAAGCCCGGCTCAGCATTAATAAATAACTTAGGAATATCGCTTTGCGATAACCAGGCTTTATAGCTCGATATGATTTCCACAACGTCAGCAGGCTCGCCTGCGACCGCTGCCTGGCGAGGGAATGTGAGTGTAGGACGACGGTCTTCTCCTTCCCGTATGAACGGCCGACGGTATTCGGCCATTTCCACATCGGTTAATTCTCGCAGACAAGCTGACGGCAGCATTTCTTCTACGAATAAGTTATTCTTTAGCACAATTTCTTCACCCGCCTCAGAGCGGAGCGCCTGAAAGGCTTCTCTAAAATCTGCGGGGAAATCATCCCACGATTTAACAGGCATAAGAACACTTTCCATAAAAGCAATACACTTGACCTTATCAGCATTAGAGTGCGCCCAATGAAAACCCAAAGCAGAGCCCCAATCGTGAATAACCAGAGTCACACTTTTATTGACGCCGAGTCGTTCTAGAAGACCGAAAAGATATTTACAATGTTCTATGACGGTATAACTGTCGGGGCCACTGTTATCCAACTTTTCGGAATCCCCCATTCCAATAAGATCAGGGGCTATCAAACGACCTTTGCCCTCCATATATGGCATAACATTTCGCCACAAGTACGATGACGTCGGGTTACCATGCAGAAAAACTATCGGGTCACCTTCACCGTGCTCAAGATAGGCCATTTTTTTGCCGTGAACGGTCTGGTACTTTTTTTCGTAAGGATACTTATCAGATATAGACATTGTGTGTACTTCCTATGTTTTGTCGTTAACCCTTAATGGTGTTTATTCAGCAGGGGGTTAAGGAACCTGCAGAAAATCGACGGCGTAAAGTCCGCCCTTACATGTCATCGATAGAAATTCAACTCGACAACTCATTTAGCAGTTGCCGCCCAGGCTTCTTCGATAGGAATTGACATTCGCTATGGTCTTGTCCCACTAACCCATAATAGAGGCATTCAACTTGCTACCATCGAGATCCCTGAAATAACCGGCATAGATGCCGCCACCCCGTGACCCAGGCTCCCCTTCATCCGTGCCATCCCGTTCTATTGCCTTGTTGTATATTGCGTCTACTTGCGCTTGTGATTCAGCGCGAATAGCCACCATCACCCCGTTTCCGACGGTGGCTTCGTTGCCATCGTAGGGTTTTGCCTGTGCCAACATGGAATCATCAAGAGAATTACCCCACATAATGAAACCATCCATCTCCATTATTCTGGTGATTCCGACTAACGATAGAAGTTCATCATTGATCCTGGCGGACTTATCGAAGTCATTTGCGCCCAGCGTTGTGTAGTCGATCACTTTGTTCTCAAAAAATTAATTAATGAGTACTGTGAACAGCCAACGCCGTTCGTTATCGTCCGCGAAACACTGGTTCTCTCTTCTCCACGAATGCTCTAGCTGCCTCCTGGTGGTCTTCGGTCTGCCCGCAATGCACGTGATGCGTTGCCTCCAAGTCCAGGCAATCGTCAATTTCTCCCGAAAGCGCGCGGTTAAGATTTTCTTTCATATAGCGATAAGCGAGCACTGGCCCCCGGGCGAGTTGACCTGCAATTTCCAAGGTTTGATCCATCAGTTCATCGGGCTCACAAACCCAATTGGTAAGCCCAACCTCCATCGCTTCTTCCGCGGTAACGCGTTCTGACAGGTAGTACAACTGTTTCGCTTTGGCTGAACCGACCAATTGAGTCATAAAATAAGTACCGCCATAGTCCCCGGAAAACCCAACCTTGGCAAAAGCCGTTGTCAGGATCGCGTTGCTGGCCATGATTCGCATATCGCATGCGAGTGCCAGCGATAGTCCTGCACCTGCTGCCGCACCCGGCAATGCTGCAATTGTCGGCTTGGGCATCTTAAATAATTTACCGGCCGTCCCCCGTTTATTCACACGCTGCCGATGGATCGCGCCATCAATCGTATTGTCACCGACAGTACCATCGCCACTTTCCGCCATGCTTTTTACATCACCTCCGGCACAGAAACCCTTCCCTGCCCCCGTCAGGACAATGACTTTAACTTCGGGGTCCAGTTCAAAGTCTGCAAGGCTTGATTGCAAAGCAGAGAACATTTCATTGGTTAATGCATTGCGGGCCTCGGGTCGATTGAGGGTGATGACGGCAACACCATTGGTCAGTGTTGCCAGTACTTGATCTGTACCTGTTTCAATAGAAGTCATGTTTGATTCCTTAACCGCCTCGCCTCTTTGACTGATTTTTTGCCGTGAACGGCCTGGTATTTTTTTGTAGGGATACTGATCAGATATAGACATTGTGTTTACTTCCTATGTTTTAGTCGTTATTTCGTCAGACATCATGATTCTTTTCCCTAATTGACCGATCTATGCTGCGTTCATTACCTTGTGATGGGAGATCCTCCGCATCACCGGCTGGCGGCGGAGTATCCTGCAGATGGTCACGGCGTGACCTGCGCCGGCGCGAGTTGTATTTTAGCGGTCATTTTTCGCTCCCTACCTTGTCAGCTAGGCGATCTCGTCGGTTTTGATTTCATAGAGTTCGATAATGTTACCGCAGGTATCACGGCCGTAGTTCGCAGACGACGTATCTTCAAAGTGACCCCGTAGTCATACAAGCGCTGACCTCAATTATCCCTACTTCTGCGCTCTACTGGCGGCCACCATCTTCAGTAGCAAGAGCGTCTCGTCCGGGTCCATACGACCCACGGGCGCGTTGCTATACGTCGAGAACATCACCGTGCCGTTGGACGCAAGCACGAACTCGCTCGGCTGGATATGATCCCGCCGTTCTTCCCACCACGCGCCGATGGCGTCCCCCTGCTCGCGGTTCATCCCGTATGCGACCGGGAAACTGAGATCAGCAGCCACCTCGCTGGTCTGTTCCTGCATATCCACGGTACCGGCAATGACAGTGGCGCCAATCTCGGCAAACTCACTTTTGAGTCTTTCGTAGCCGGCTAACAGCCGGCGGCAGTAGGGTCACCAATGGCCACGATAAAAGAGCACGATGTTGAAAGTTGCCTCCAGATCACCCGGGAGGCTGAGCGTAGACCCGTCCTCAATAGTGAGGTCAAACCCAGGAAACATATCCCCAGAAGTAAGCTTTTCCATCATGCTGTTGTCCGATGAGCGAACGCGCACGACACGCCCATCTTGTTCCTTTCTGTTGCTGTGTTTATTCGTGAATATACTGCGATTGGCGTGCGCGCCACCTTACCTAATGTGCCAATTAACGATCAAAACACGACAAAGTCAGAATCCAATTTGATAGATTGGAGTTTCCAGCGAGTTCTCGAAAAATGCGGTGGTAGCAGTCCAATATAGAGGGGATAGCCGGACCAATTGTAGGCGCCACCGCTCGCCTTAACTTGTTAGTTGATTTGACTTGGCACGACACCCGACCTGTCCGCTAACCAACTACAACCCAAGATCCGCCTTGTTTGCAATAACCCACCTGGCAGCCGAGACACAACTTCCCATGGCGATTCGCCTTTGCATCATCCTCTGCGAAGCGCTACAAGGGTTTCTCACCTTCTACAGGATTTACCATGAAGCTAGGCGCTGTTCTGCCACACAACGAAATCGGCATCGATCCCGGTGCCATGAAGGCCTACGCCCAAGGCGTCGAGGCGCTGGGCATGTTCAAATAGCGTCACGGAAATCGAGCCGACAGCCTAGCTCAAATTGGCATGCCAGCTTGCTATAGCCTCACCAAGCTGATCTGGGCTATCTTCCTGAACAAAATGCAACCCAGTAACTGTTACTTCAGTGAGTACCGGCCAGGTTCGGACAAACTCTCTGACCAAGCCAGGCATCGTGCCGGGTTCAACATTTACAAACAACTTAGGAATATCGCATTGCGATAGCCAGACGCTATAGTTCGATACGATTTCCGCAACCTCAGCAGGATCGCCTGCGATCGGTACCTGACGTGGAAACGTCAGTGTAGGGCGACGGCTCTCCCCTTCCTCCAAAAAGGGACGACGGTACTCTGCCATTTCCATATCGGTTAACTTCCGCAGACAAGCCAATGGCAACATCTCTTCAACAAATATGTTGTTCTTTAAAACCATTTCTTCCCCTTCCTGAGAGCGAAACGCCTGAAAGGTTGCTCTAAAGTCGGCATGAAACTCATCCCACGAAGGAGTGGGCATAAACAATCCTTCCATAAATGCAATTCCCTTGACCTTATCAGCATGAGAGTGCGCCCAATGAAATCCTAAAGCAGTGCCCCAATCGTGAATGACCAGAGTCACATTTTCATCTACGCCGAGTAGCTCTAGAAGAGCGGAAAGGTATTTGTATTGTTCTATGAAGGTATAACTGTCGGGGCCACTGTTATCCAGCTTTTCAGAATCCCCCATACCAATTAGATCTGGTGCTATCAAGCGACCTTTGCCTTCCATATGAGGCATAACGTTTCGCCACAAATACGATGAGGTCGGGTTACCATGCAAAAAAACTATCGGGTCACCTTCACCGTGCTCAAGATAGGCCATTTTTTTGCCGTGAACGGTCTGGTATTTTTTTTCGTAGGGATACTGATCAGATATAGACATTATGGGTACCTCCTGTATTTGCTATGAGTAGGGGGATGGGTGTTGAGGACTTCGACTGCGCGCGGCGGACTAACCCATAATAAAAGCATTCAACTTGTTACCATCGGGGTCCCTGAAATAACCGGCATAGAAGCCGTCACCCCGTGGCCCGGGTTCGCCTTCATCGGCGCCACCCAGTTCTATTGCCTTGTTGTAGATTGCGTCTACCTCCGCTTGTGATTTAGCGCGAATAGCCACCATCACCCCGTTTCCGACGGTCGCTTCGTTACCATCATATGGTTTCGTAATCGCCAGAGACGATTCCTCGAGCGAGGTACCCCAAACTATGAAGTTGCCCAAGTCCATAATCCTGGACCCGCCACATACGGCAAAAAGTGCATCGTAGAATTTCGCGGATTCTTCCAAATTGTTCGTGCCAATCGTTGTGTAACCAATCATTTGATCCTCCAGTACGGATTAATATCTTTGTGTCCCCACCAACAGCAAAGTAGGGGGTGACCGATCCTCACCCCTTAGTGCTTTTATTGTTCTGTAGGGTTTGGGGGGCCAGTAGATAATCGACAGCGTAGAGCCCGCCTTTACAAGTCGTCACGGTTGTGAGCAACTCGCTCGCCAGACCAAGCTCAGGTGAATTGAATAATGCCGTGTTGTTCGTTGCAAACGACTTGAGATCATCGTGACCCACGATATACACCACGTCATAATCAATATTTGCCCACACCGGTATCCAACGAAAGAAATCAAGTTTGACAACTCCTGTGGCGGCTGCCGCCCATGCTTGTTCAACTGCGGTGACGTTTACCATGGTCTTGCCTTCGGGCAGCTTGCAGTGAAAAGTTTCTACTACGCCTGACCTACCGGCAGTAGGTGGGTTAGCCCTCTCCTGGAAAATGTTTATTGAAAAAAATAAACCCGAATCACACGTGACTACGCTGTCGAATCTTTCCTGCGAAGAACGCCCTTCCTTGGAACTGATGAGTCGATTCGTATTTTCTGCCCACTCGTTGAGATTTGGGCTGACACCTACCCAATGAACATCATAAGGATCAACGGCACGGATCGGGCTGAAGATGGCTGCGAAATAATTCTCGCTGCCTTCGACGATTTTCATCTGACCCTGCCAGTATTCAACAGCGCTTTCGAGATCATCTGCATCCTGGCCATCGTTGTAGTTACAGCTAAAGAGCTCGACCACAGGCGGAGTTTCCACTGCTTGCACGTGCAACGCGAGCAGAAGCAACACCGTTGACGCTAATGATTTTCTAAGCATGTGGTAGTTCCTTTAGTAAAGGAGTTAAACGCAAGTGCAGGATCATAGTATCTTCAGCTCTACGGGAGCTTACCTTTCTAAAGATGCCAAAAAACAGACATTTGACGCCATATATGGGCGAAGCACACCCAACCTGGGATTTTTTTCGGCGTCAATCGATTAGTTTACGGCACCGATAGGAAGGTAGTCAGCTTCAACTCCTCCGAGTTTACAAACATTCAAGGAACCTACCATTCCTTCATCACTTTACCTCACCATTTCACCAAATAAATAAGTCGCTAACCTGTCGCCTTTGGCCACGGTGGTGTCAGCTTCAATTACCGCCAGACCGTCCGCCCAGGTGAGTGATTGAATCATCGACGAATCACTGCTGGGGTACTTTTCTAACTGTGTTTCGCCCTGGTGGTTAATCAGGCGGATGCACGCATATTCGGTGCGTTTAATAGCGCGTGTTGTGCTGAAAGCCGCCGGTAAGAATATGGGCTCTGGTTCGTTCCACGATCCGCCCTGCATGTTCAGCAAATAGGGTTGTACAAACACCAGATAGGTTACAAAGGATGAAACAGGGTTGCCGGGTAGGCCAAAAAAAGGCGTTTGACCAATGTAGCCATATGCCAGGGGTTTGCCCGGTTTGATGGCAATCTGCCACAGGTCGAGCGAGCCAATAGCTTCAACAACCGGACGAATATGGTCTTCTTCTCCAACGGACACGCCGCCACTGGAAACTACGACATCTGCCTGTGCCGCAGCTGCCAGGAGACTGCTTTTCGTCGCATCGGGTGTGTCCTCCACCAACCCGATATCGACAAAAGCCATCCCCTGTCGCTCCACCAGAGCGCGTATGCTGGTATCGTTCGAGCTAAACATCTGTCCTGGTGCTATCACGTAACCCGGCTTCACCAACTCGTCGCCCGTGCATAGCATTGCAACTCGCAGTTTTCTGTATACGTGGACCTGGTTAACGCCGACCGATGCCAGAAGCGCCAAGTGCTGGGGTAAGAGCCGTGTGCCCCTACTGACAACACAATCGCCAACCCGAACGTTTTGCCCCGCCGGACGCACATCGTGATAAGCCGCAACGGTGACGCCTATGCTAACCGATTGCTCTCGCTCCTGAAGAGTACAGTCTTCCTGGCGTATGACCGCATCTGCACCCGGGGGAAGCTGACTGCCCGTAAACAATCGAACAGCTGTACCCGGTTCGTGTGTCGCCGGTACTGCACCGGCTGCAATACGTTGAGAAATCCTAAACAATGTGGGCGGTACCTTGTTCAGATCGGCTGCCGCAACCGCGTAACCATCCATGGCGCTTGTGTCGGCTGACGGAATCTGTACATGCGAATGATGGTCAGCCGCCAGTGTGCGACCCAATGCTTCGTCGAGGTCAATACATTCGACCTCCTGGGTCGGTTTAACCGACTCACGCAGCTGTCGAAGCGCTTCTT
The DNA here is from genome assembly GCA_964598305.1 of uncultured Pseudomonadales bacterium. Taxonomy (GTDB): domain Bacteria; phylum Pseudomonadota; class Gammaproteobacteria; order Pseudomonadales; family Azotimanducaceae; genus Azophilus. The sequence goes on from CAZRBP010000018.1 coordinate 17,366, forward strand.
CAATCGGTAGCAACGCCATGCAATTCTTACCGAATACGTGTGCCCATCACGCGGTAAGCTTGCGAAACAAACTCCGCAATCTTTTTCCGCGTGACGCGTGGATCGATTATTTCCTGGCCTGTCGCCTCGGCGGTTCGAAAAGGAGAAGCAAGTGACTGCAGACGTGCTTCGATTTCCTGTCGCTTCTTCTCAGGATCCGCCGCGCCGTCGATTTCACTCCTGTATGCTGCGGAGACACCACCCTCTATATGCATGGACCCCCATCGTGCGGTGGGCCAGACAATGCGGCGAAACAGACCACTCGGACGCTGATGGCACTGTCCGCCCACCCCGAACAATTTACCAACGACAATGGTCAACCACGGTGTTCTGCTGTTTGTCACACACCTGACCAGTTCAGCACCAGCACGTTCAATCCCGAGACGCTCCTGCTCAGGACCTACTTTGAAACCTGGTTCATCTGCGATGTCGATCAACGGCAGGTTGAACAGGTCACACAACTCGATCATGCGCATAACCTTCCTGCCTTCTTCTACTCCAGTAGAGCCGCCATGCAGAGGGTTGTTGGCAAGTACACCCACCGGTAACCCTGCGATACGGCCAAGCGCAGCAACTCGACCACGACCGTATCGTGGACCAATCTCAAAGAGTGAATCCATGTCGAACAGAAGTTCCAACACTTCATGCATGTCATAGGGTTTGTTCCTGGCATGTGGCACGATGGCAAGTAGATCTTCCAAGGACCTGTCCACGGGGTCTGACTCGTCAAGCCTCGGTGGCAGTTCTTTTCTGTTGTCGGGCAGGTATGAGAGAAAACGGCGACATTGCTCGATGGCCTCCTCCTCGGTATCAACCGCGTTGTCGACCACACCACTCACCTGCGTGTGCATCTGCCACCCACCCAGTTCTTCTTTGGTCAAGTCCAATCCAAACGCCGCTCTAACCACTGGCGGCCCGCCAGGGAAAACCTGAGACTTTTCTTTTACCATGACGCTGAAATGAGCCATGCAGACCTGAACGGCTGGAAGCCCCGCGGCAACCCCCATGACGGCGGACACCACAGGGACAGCATCCAGCAACGCGACTTCCGGCTCAACCAGCACGTTTCCATCCGGCAAATAGCTGCGCCCCATCTCCTCGAATGTCGCGACACTGCCTCCAACTCCGTCTATCAGGCGAACGTACGGAATTTGCCAGTCCAACGCCATCTCAGCCGCAGACCGCTCCTGTCCCAATCCGGTAACAGCAAACTCCGGCCCTGGGCCACCTTTCACGGTGTAGTCGCTGGCTTGCACCATGACCTGCCTGCCATCGACTGCGCAGGAACCCGACACGAAGACCTTTGGAATTGCTGACTTCAATTCCCCGTTCTCATACTCCACCTTGCTCACCAGCGGAAGAATTTCATCAAACGAGTCCGAATCCGCCAACATCTCTATGCGGTCCCAGACGGTTTGTTTACCGAAGCTGCGATGTTTCGCAACACGCTCGGCGCCGCCCATTTCGCGCATCAGCGCCGTACGTCGACGGAGTTCCTCCAGGCTGGGCTCCCAGTCGCTTGGGTCGTGTCGTGATGATTTGTGGCTATGCCCACCAACGAGGTCGTCAGCGCCCTTATCAAGTTGTACCAGCATGACGGGGGCATCTTCTTCGACGTAATCACCTACCCCGACACGTACATCAACGATCTTTCCCGTTACATGTGCGTCAACGGCATGCTCCATCTTCATGCTTTCCAGCACGTAAACAGTTTGACCGGGTTCGACCTGGTCACCCACCACCACATCAATTGAGACAGCGACACCGGCCATAGCCGCCGTCAACCATACGCCGTTCTCGATTTCGGGCAGCGAATACTCAGGTTCCGGAGCGGTGGAGATTTCATCGCCCCGTTTGTTATTGGATTTTGTAGTCGCCAGACGATCCATCTCCCTTGCTATGGACTCTACTTCGCTTTCCACAAACTGCGTGCTGATGTCACCCCGTGCAACTTCTTCGCGCATGCAGAGCGCCTTCAGAAACAACGTATTCGTGCCAAGGTCTTTAGCCTGGAACGACTCGATCTGCTGAAGCAATTTCAGCCTTGCGCTGTCGTAGCCTTCGCCGCTGTAGAAAATCAACTTGGCAACCATCGAGTCGAACACCGGCCTGTGGGCATACCCATCAAAAAGGGCATGGTCGACGCGCACACCGGGGCCAGTGGGGAGTCTCAAGTGAGAAACCTTGCCTGCAGTTGGTAAAAACTGTCCCGTATCGTCGATACGTTCTGCGTTGATGCGAACCTGGATGGCACTTCCGATCGGTTCGCGAATTTGATCCTGTGCTAAGCCACACTCAGACAGAGAAGCCCCCGTAGCGATACGTAACTGCTGCGCCACCAGATCGACGCCTAATACTTCCTCCGTGACAGTATGTTCAACCTGCAGGCGCGGGTTGGCTTCGATAAACACAGCAGGAACCGGCGATGCCTCATTGACCAGGTACTCGAAAGTACCCAATCCACGAAACCGCACCGACTCGGCCAGGCACACCGAGGACTCGAGCAGTTTCTGCCGGGTCTCAGCTTTGATCCACGGACTGGGTGCAATCTCCACAAGCTTCTGGTGTCTACGCTGGAGCGTGCACTCGCGCTCCCACAAATGGGACACGTTACCCTGCCCGTCACCCACAATCTGTACTTCTATATGACGCGCATGCTCAATGAACTCCTCGGCATATAGATCAGAGTTGCCGAACGCCTTGTCTGCTTCCGAGGCACAGCGCTCGAATGCCTCATCAAGTTCCTGCAGATCCCGTACAACCCGCATTCCTCGACCGCCGCCGCCAGACACGGCTTTGATAATGATGGGTGATCGTCCTTCGAGACTCACGAAGAACGATCTGATGGACGCAAGGTCGGCAACCTCGCCCGTACCGGCCGGGATTGGTACGTCGTGACAAGCAGCCTGGGCGCGCGCCGCAGCCTTGTCACCGAAAAGACTGAGGGTATCCGGCGTCGGACCGACAAAGGTGATGCCTGCGTCTTCACAGGCAAGCGCGAAATCGGCGGACTCGCTCAGGAAACCGTATCCGGGGTGGATGGCATCACACCCAGTCTCAACCGCAAGCCCAACGATCTGGTCTGCATCGAGGTAAGCGCTCACACCACGACCTGCCAGAGGTACAGACTCTTCGGTGGCCTGTCGATGCAGACAATCCTGTTCGTCTTCGGAATAGATCGAAACCGTCGAACACCCCAGCAACCGCGCACTCTGGGCGATGCGTATGGCAATCTCTCCCCGGTTGGCTATCAGTAACCGGGAGGGCCGCGTTTTACCGTTCGCACATGTAGGCTTCTTTTTCAACATCGCCTCGCCTACCTCCCACGTCGAAATCGATCATCCCGATCAAACCCGGGACAACTGCGAGAGATTAGTATCTGGACGGGGAAGCCCGATTACCTGCCGAAAGGCGCCAAAAAAGAATCTATTAGCGCCAATAGCTACTAGTGCTCCATCTACACGTCCAAGGTTCAGGCATTCATTAGGGTCGAGACGGAGGAGGATGCCGTCATCGTAAATTCTCATTTTCAAGCGCGCCTCCAAGTTTGCTGGATCGGCTCATCGGTCTTCCGATCTCGGAAGGCCTTGAACTGATCAGCAGTGGGTTGAAGCAAATACTTGATGACAACTGTCCTGACCTCTGCAGTTTGCTCATAAGCCAAGTACCTGTTTGGCCATCACATCTCTCTGCACTTCACTTGATCCCCCAGCAATGGTCATGGCTCTTTCGAAGTTATAGGTGCTGACCGCCCGAAGGGCGTAGTTTGGTCCAACCGATGGTTTATCAACCTCTCCGGCTATCACATCTACTTCAAACGGCAGCGAATAGTAGCCCACGGCCTCAACTCGCAAGGTGCTGAGCAACTGCTGAAGTTCCGTGCCGAGTTGTTTCAACATGGAGGCGGCATTCCCTGCATTTCCTCCGCTATCCATCGCTGCCAACGCCCTGCTTTCCGTGTGGGCGAGCGCTTCCAACCGGACTTCTGCCTGGTTCAACTTCGTCATGAATGCAAAGTCGTCAGCCAGCATTCCACAATCAATACCGGCCTCTCGCTCTGCTAATTCACGTAACAACTGAATCCGCCGCCGCGACTGCCCAACCCCCGTCGCGCCGGTCCGTTCATGGCCTAGCAGGAACTTGGCATAAGTCCAGCCCTTGTTTTCCTCACCAATGCGATTGGAAACCGGTACGCGCACATCGGTGAAATAGACTTCATTCAAACTGTGCATACCGTCGATTGTCACAATGGGCCTAACTTCTATGCCGGGCGAGGTTATCGGCACCAATAGGAAACTGATGCCCTGCTGCTTTTTGCCCTCGGCATTCGTTCTGACTAACACGAAGATCCAATCCGATTTATGCGCACTGCTGGTCCAGATCTTCTGGCCATTGACGACATAGTCTTCACCGTCACGTACCGCACGAGTTTTGAGGGAAGCGAGATCTGAACCACTGCCTGGTTCGGAGTACCCCTGGCACCACCAGACACTGCCGTCGAGGATTCCTGGCAGATGTTGCGCCTTCTGTTGATCCGTACCGAATGTGTATATGACAGGCCCGACCATTCCAATGGAAAATGGCGAGATGTCAGGTGCCCCTGCAAGCGCCAGTTCCTCATGAAACATGTGTTTTTGCGCGAGACTCCAGCCGGTACCGCCATACTCCACCGGCCATGAAGGAGCAATCCAACCTTGCTCATAGAGCTTTCGGTGCCATCGTGCGCCCTCCTCGCGAGGGACGCTATACCAGTTTTGCGCAGCTTGCTTTAGGTCAGCTGTCAATTCACGCGCCAAGAACTCTCGAACCTCAGCGCGAAGTGCTTCCACTTCCTGATCCACGTCAACACCTTTCTCTTTCATCGAAAGGGCAGTGATCGACAGTACAGCTATTTGCCCTTGAATTCAGGTTTTCTTTTTTCCAGGACGGATAAACTACCCTCTGCAAAATCTTCCGTCTGCATCAACTCCCTATTGGCGTAGCTGTGATACTCGCCCAATGCAGCAAGATCGTAATTCAACCCCTTCCTGACCGCCTCCTTAGTCATCCTGGCGGCCACCGGTGGGACCCTGGCCATTTTTTCCGCCATAGCCCTAGCCACTGAAATCAGTTCGTCTGGCGGTACCGTTTTGCTCACTAGACCAATCCTTTCCGCTTCGTCACCGTCAATGACGTCCCCTGTCAACAGAAGCTCATACGCTTTGGACAAGCCAACGATTTTCGGCAGCAACAGAAAACCGGCAATGTCGGAAATCATTCCTCTAGCAACAAACACTTCACCGAATTTCGCGTTTTCAGAGGCGAATCTGACATCACACATCAGCGCAATTTCCATCCCCCACCCGACAGCCGGCCCGTTAACGGCGGCGATTAGGGGTGTATCACAGTTCATTAGCGTGGCCGCTAGCGGCATTGGCTTTCCCTTTGACGGAATTCTAGGCAAATCCCAACTCAGGTTTGACCAGTCGAGCTTTGTCGGATCGAGAGCGCCAGGCAGTTCATTGAGGTCATCTCCCGAGCAAAATCCCCTGCCGGCACCCGTAACAATCACCGCCCGGACATCATTGTCCTTATCCGATTCCTTGATCGCCTGCTCTATCTCGACGTAGGTGTTAAGCGTCAATGCGTTCATCGTTTCCGGACGATTCAGCGTAATGGTCGCCACCATGTTCTCGACTTCGAAAATAATGTCACTGTATGTCGCCATGTTTTCCTACCCTTTTGATTCTGTGCGTTTTGCCACAAAGTGTTGAATCAGACCAACCTGTGGTGAATATACACCTCAGTGGCTAGTGCGTAGGCTAGTAGGTGGCACGCAGCGTGACACCCCACATACGCGGTTCAGTGTGCATTGCACTGATGGAACCAGCTCGGAACACGCCATTGAAGCTCTCTGTGTGGTATTGCTTATCAAAGACATTCTTGCCCCACACAGAGATGTCGTAGCGTTCACCGCCGAAGCGATAGCCAACGTGCAGGTTGGCGAGTGTCACACTGCCTGCCACATGGTTGGGTCCGATTGGGATTGGCGTATCCCTTGGGCGCCACAACGCCCTTCACGCGAATGTAGTCCTGGAAAATCGGGTTGTCCGACGAGCGCACACGCACAACGCGACCATCCTTGACTTCCGTGACGACGGAACAACCGACATCACAGGTCATGCAGATGGCGCGCTTGAGTTCCACGCCGACCGCGGTTTGCGCTCTTCGTACTCCGCGTCAACAACCTCCTGGGGACTAAACGTGACCGGTACTGGCATGATTCACTCCTTTCCGTCTGTCTGTTCACGAATAGGGCAATTGCAGGATAGCAGTATTAGGCGTCGCGGGCGCCACTACCTTCCCAGAAACGCCACAAACTGTTCAAAGGACGCCAAAGCCCGGATGTTGCTAATGTATGGTGAAGAAGGATTGCCTAGTCCCGCGGCAGGCGCCGGAAGGGCGCTGGCGCTCGCTTGCGACATGCGGATAGCCGCAGACACCGCATTCCTGACCACGGGCTATGCAGGCATCGGGCTGTCCGGCGACTACGGGATCGCCTGGCTGCTGACTCGAGTCGTCGGGCCTGGAAGAGCCCGGCAGCTGCTCCTGACCTCGGAAAGAACCACCGCCGCCGCTGCGCTTAAAATCGGCCTCGTCAACCATGTGAGTGCGTGGCGATATCTGATCGGCTACACTCATGCGGCCAAAGTTGCCGGATAGTCATGGAGGAAATGTGAACACTGGGGAATTGATTCAAGAGGCGAACTCTCTTCCCATCGAGGAACGTGCGTTAATCGCCGACTCGCTGCTTCGTAGCTTGAACTGTCCGATGTCTGAGATTGACCGGGAATGGGGGCGTGAGGCGCGGCGGCGGCTGGCAGAATTGCGATCTGGCAGCGTCGCCGCAATTCCGGGCCAACGGGTGTTCGACGCCATTCGGGACATGTTTGCCGAGTGAGATTCTCGTTCCACCTGGAAGCCGAGGCGGAACTTCGTAAGGCTGTGGACTGCTACGAGCAAGTCGAATCAGGCCTTGGGCTGGACTTCGCGGCAGAGGTTCACAACGCCATACAAAGGGCCGTCTCCTTGCCGCGGGCGTGGCCAGTGATGGAAGACGGCATTCGCAGGTCGTTGGTGAAGCGGTTTCCCTATGGTGTGCTGTATGTGGAGGAGCGGGACTCTCTCTACATCTTGGCCATCATGCACCTTCGCCGACTCCCAGGATACTGGAAACACCGCAGGGCATAGCTTGTTCGGCTGGGTCAAGAAAAGAACCTGTAGGATTCCCGATTTTCCACATCCAAATTGAAGTTAAATATCTGTTCCATGCGAGCGGCGAACCCGGCGCGCCGGGACGTAAACGCGGAGGGAACAACCGACGAGTCGGCCGGCTGCGCCATTTGTTTCATAGAAGCCAACAGCTCCGCTGCGCGGAGTCGCGGACGTGGAGGGAACAAAGGCCCTGCGGAGGGGATTCGGTTCGCGCAAAAAACGGCGCTTCGCGCCAATCGAGGGCATCCTGCCCTCGATTCGAGCTCTCACAAGCGATTGATTTCATTGAAGTCGGGAAATTTGATGCGAGCAGCTCGATCGCCAGAAGGCATTTCGCTCAACGGCTCACAACCCCGGTGCCTCATTGTCCAGACCAACCAACACCCGTCCAGCGAGCTCCATCACCGTCTCCGACACCATCATGTGCTGGGAGGCGACATGCACATCCCGAAAGTGCCTCTGCAAAGGCGAGTTTTCAAACACCGAGCTGCCGCCCACAACGGAGTACATGCGATCAATCACCTCAATCGATGTGTTCATGGCATGCACATTGGCGGTTCGCAAGGCCAGGCGATCATCAATGGCGGGCGGCTGGCGGTGGATCTTGTCCCACACTGCATCCACTGTGCTGTACAGCAGCGCTCGCGCGGCGCGCAGGGCGGTATCCGCCGTGGCCAGGTCCTTGTGCAACAGCGGGCGCTGCGCCAGGGTGCGGCGGCTGCCTTGGGGGGTCTTTTCCTTGGCCACCGCCACCACCTCGTCAATCGCCGCGCGCGCCATGCCCAAGGCGATGGCGCCACAGGGCGTGGACAGGATGCCAAAGCGGGGAAACTTGAAGATCGGCTCGTCCGCGAATTCCTGCGCACGGGCCAGCGAACCCATGCGTTGCGCAGGCACCCAGACATCTTCGGCGACATAGTCGCTGGAGCCCGTGCCCTTCAAGCCGGACACATGCCAGTTGTCCAGAATCTCGATCTCCCGGGGGTCGAACACCGCGCGATTGACGGCCTCATCTCCGGGGACCGGATCGCCATTGGCGTCCACCTCGGTGAGGGCGCCGCAGATCCAATGGGCGTTGTGGCAGGACGAACCCCACTTCCAATGGCCATTGACCAGATAGCCCGGACGGCCATCGCGGTCCGCCCGCACGGCGGTGCCGCTCGGCGCGAACACGGAACTGACAATGACGCCGGGTTGGCGGGCGATCTGGCTGCGATGGGATTCGGGCATGGAAGCCACGTGCAGGTGCGAGGTGTAGCAAATGAACGTACACCAAGCCGCCGACCCGTTCGCCGTAGCGAGCAGTTCAACCAACTCCAACGCGATTCTGGGCCCCACATCGAGGCCGCCCAGGCTCTCTGGCGCACAGGCGCGGTAGAAGCCCGCACCGGCCAACCGATCAGCCAAGTCCTGCGGCAGCTGCCGATTGTCGTCGATTTCCTGGCCGCGCGCCCTGAGCTCAGGCAGAAACTGCTGCGCCTTTTCCAACACTGGATGCATGAAGCGTCCTAGATGATCGGCGTGCGCCGAAGGGTGCGCGGCTCTTCCTTGGCGAAAGGCAGGCGAGCGTGCGCGACCAATAGGTTGTGCCAGACCACCAGGTCATCCTGGCGCCACTGATGGCGATAAGTCAGGATTTCCTCAGCGTGCCGTTCGCCAAAGGCGGTGAGTTCCTTGTACAGCGCAATGCCGGCTTGGCGCTCGATGCCGACGAAATCCAAGGTGCTCTGGGAGTGGAGCAAGGCGCGCTTGCCCGTCGCGGGGTCCTGCCACACCCAAGGCTTTAGATCCGTCGGTGAACCCGGCGTTGGGTCTGTGTCCCAGTCCCGGTACGCGCGCGCCGCGAGCTTGGCATGGTCGTAGAGGTGCCTGCACTGGATGTGATCGACCTGCTGGCGCAGAGCCTTCGGCAGGGACTCATAGAAGGCAACGGAACTGCGGAACTGGGTTTCGCTGCCTGACTTGGGTATCTCCATGCCATAGAGCATGATCGCCTTCAGCGGCGGGTTGTAGAACAGATGGTCATGGTGGAAGTTGATGGCACCCTTGCCCAGGACGCCATCCTTGCGCACGTTGGAGACGTACTGCATGCCGGGCGTCGCCGACTTGCCCGGCGCGCCGGCCCGGTCGGTGATTTCGCCTATGGCGGTTGCCAAGGCGCGTTGGTGGCTTTCCTCGAATCCGGCGACGTTCGCCTTGACCAGGCCGTGTTGGTTGAACAGGCCAACGAACGCATCAAGAACGCCTTGATCCAGAACGTCTGCGGCCTGCACATCGAGGACTTCAATGCCCAGGCCGCAGTCGAGCGGCTTGGTCGCCAGCTCAGTCATGGCGCTTCGCTTGCCGTCAGCTCAGGAAACGCCCGCTTGAGGATGAGGGACACCTCATGCACGTGCGCCATGCACTCCGACCAGTTCGCGCCTCTCGGCGTGAGATTCAGGTCGCGCGCGCCCGCCTCCACGTAGGGCGCCAGGAACTCCGCCACCCGTTCCGGGGAGCCGTAGGGCGTGTACCTCTCAAACCTCTCGAACGGCATCCGGTACATGTCCTCCATTCCGGCGGCGACAAACCGGCGCGCCTCGGCCTCGTCCTCCCCCACCCCCAGCCACAGCTGCAGCCCGTGGTGCCATTCAGGGGACCGATTGGCCCGGTCCGCGTGGGCATTGACTTGCTCCAGCGCCGCTGCGTACCGGTTGGGGGAGCACCACACGCCCAGCCAACCATCGCCCAAGGTCCCGGCCCGCCGAATGGCCGCATCCGAACGGCCGCCAATCACGATGGGAATCCGCGGCTCCGGCTTCGGCAGGATCAGCGCCTCGCTGAACTCAAAGAAGTCGCAGGCATGGCTGGCCGGTTCGCCTCGCTGGAGTTTGCGCAGCGCAATCAGGCTCTCGTTGGTTCTGGCACCCCGAGTCCGTTTCTCGACACCGCAGATTTCCAGCTCATGCGGGTCCTCGCCGCCCAGCCCCACGCCCAGCACAATGCGCCCAGGGGCGGAGGCGGACAAGGACGCCAACTGGCGGGCAGCCGGAACCGGGTGACGCAAGGCCAACAGATACACCCCGATATAGACGCGGTACTTGCGGCCCATGGCCGCCAGCGTGGCGGCGTCGACAATGCCGTCCATCCCCAGGCCGGTGTGAAAGCTGATGTGATCGGCGATGAAGGGATGGTCGATGGCGGAGCGCTCAATCTGGTCAAGCAGAGCCAATCGCTTTTCCATCTCGCCCGACACGAGGTATGGCGAGCCCACGGTGCCTATGGACAGTGCGGTCATTGGACGACCCCGGCGGCGATGCCAGCGTATCGACCCAGCACCGGCAGCGCTTTCCCCGCGTCTCGGGAAGGCAGGCCGGGCATGGTGTCCTCCGTCGCGAAAAGAAGCGCTCCGACTTTCACGTTTGCTCCTGTTTCCCCAAGGTTCCAGTTCGACGCCTTGCGCACCCAGCACCTTTGCGGTGCGCTGCGCATGGGAGGTTAGTTTAGGACCACCGACTCCGCTATCCTAGAGGCTGTTCAGCTTTGGGGAGGCACATGGCCGCCATCAAGGTCTGCTTGTCCTTTGACTTCGACGCCATTTCGATCTGGGTGGGCCCCAAGGGGACACGCTCGCCCAACCTCATATCCCGAGGCGAGTTTGGCGCCCGAGTCGGCGCTGAACGCATGCTGAACCTGCTCAACGACGAGGGCATTCCCAGCACCTGGTTCATGCCGGGCCATACCATCGACACCTTTCCGGAGATTTGCCGGGAGATTGCCGACGCCGGCCATGAGGTGGGCTATCACGGCTATTGCCACGAAGCGCCCACATCCAAGCGGCCCTTGGAGGAGGAGCGGGACATCCTGCTCCGTTCCATGGCGTGCATTGAGCGCGTCAGCGGGAAAGCCCCAGTTGGGCATCGCCTGCCCGGCGGCAACCTGGGCGAGCGCTGGACCCGGCTGCTGATGGAACAGGGCTTCAGCTACGACAGTTCCATGGCGCCGCACGACTTTGCGCCCACCTACCATCGCCTGGGCGATGTGCCCCGCACCGATGCCGCGTATGAGTTCGGCCCCGAAGTGGATCTAGTCATCCTGCCGTTCGATTGGAACATGGACGACGCGCCCTACTTCAGCTACGAACCCGGTTCCGGCCGTCCGGGTCTGCGCTCACCGGATGAAGTGCGCCAGATTTGGCAGGACGAATTTGATTACCTGCACCAACGCATCGGGGAAGGCGTGTACGTGCTGACCATGCATCCGCAAACCACCGGCAAGGGCAGCCGCATGCTGATGCTGGAGCGCTTGATCGCCCACATCAAATCGCACGACGGCATTGAGTTCACAACGCTGGCCCAAGCCGCAGATGAATACCGAGCCAACCACCCCCTCAAGGCTTGATCATGGCTAGTCTATTTGACCTGTCGGGAAAGGTGAGCCTAGTCACTGGCGGCAACCGCGGCATTGGGCTGGCCATCGCCGAAGGGCTGGCCATGCACGGCTCCGACGTCGTGATTTGGGATGTCGATGACAGGCGCAACGCAAGCGCTAAAGCGACGATTGGCGCCCAGGGCACACGGGTCGGCGCCATGCGCATCGATGTCACGGATGAGCTCAGCGTCGCCCAAGGCGTGCAGGAAGTCGTGCGGGAGTTTGGCCGCATCGACGTGCTCGTCGCCAATGCTGGCATCAGCAACGCCGTGAGGTCCTTTCTGGACCTCTCCATCGATACCTTCCGCGATGTCAGCGCGGTCAATATGGAAGGGTGGTTTCTAACCGTGCGGGAGGTGCTCAAGCACATGAAGGAGCGGGCCGATGCCGGAGACCCGGGCGGCTCCATCATTGGCCAATCGAGCTTGCAGGCGCTCCACGGATCACCCGGCAATGAGCACTACGGCGCCACCAAAGGCGCAGTACTGGCCATGGTGAAAGGCATTGCGGTGGAGTTTGGCCGCTACGGCATACGCGCCAACGCGTTGATGCCTGGGTTCATCAAGACGGAAATGAACAAACGCAATCACGACAACGTCGCGCTATACGAGAAAGTCATCAAGCGCATGCCGATCGGCCGATGGGGCACACCGGAAGACTTGGTCGGGCTTGCGGTTTACCTCGCCTCCGATGCAGCCAAGTACCACACCGGCACGGCAATCGAACTCGACGGCGGCTACGCCGCGATGTAGTTGGCCGGTCAGCTCAGCATGCGCCGCGCGAAGTCCTCCATGGCGACCCGCTGTTTCCCGGCATCGCTGCTCAAAACGTGCATGACCAGATCGGTCACGCCTTCCGCTTCATAGGCGGCGGCACTCTGCGCATCCACCCGGTTCATGTCCAGGCGCACCTGCACGGCTTGCGGGGTGCTCGCCTCCCGCCCGGCGATGGACGCCTCCTCCCCAATCACGGCCATGCGGCGCTGAACGCCATCCGGCGCCACGTTCATCGGATGCCAGCCGTCACCGTAGCGGGCCACGCGCTTCAAGGCAGCTGGCCGGTTGCCGCCAACAACCAGCAGAGGGTGCGGTTGCTGCTTGGGCTTTGGGGACGAGCAGAGGTTCTCGAACGAGAAAAACTCCCCATCGAAACTGGCCTCGTCATCCGTCCACAGCAATCTGAGGACCTGCAGGAACTCATTGCAATATCTGCCCCGCGATCCATAGGGCACGCCGAGTGCCGCGTTCTCTTCCGGCAGGCTGCCCGCCCCCAATCCGACAGTAAGCCGCCCGCCGCTGAGCTGATCGAGCGTTGCCAACTCCTTGGCCAACGCCATCGGATGCAGGTACGGCATGACCAGCACGCTCGTTCCGAGACCAATCGTGGATGTTTCCGCTGCCAGCCAAGTCAAGGTGACGAGTGCATCTTGATAGGGGTCTGTGCCCAGCCGTTCCTTCACGTAACCCACATGAAGGATGTGGTGATTGACCCAAACCGAATCGAAACCCAGCTCTTCAGCAAGCGCGCCGAGCCGGATCAGGTCATGTGGATCCCTAATGCCGACGTTGTTTGGTATGACAAATCCAAAGCGCATGGCCTAACCCTCCAGCCCAACCAGGCTCAGGCTCTCTTCGTACAGGCGATTGGCAAGCGATGGGTCGCGGGCGTTGGAATTGGGCGATTCCATGGGCCAGCCCCCTCCCCTGTTCGCCTTGTCGGGATAGAGCAGACTGGTTTGCGAAAAGTACTGGCCTGACTTGTCCAACACCTGGTCAGACAACAGGCAATGCAGGGTGGTTTGGGCACCGTCCTCCGGGCTCATCATCCCCAACATCCCGCTAAAGGGCCGCATGACGACGTTTTGCACCCATACCGGCATCACGTGCTTTGCCAAGTTCGATCGCACCCAGCCCGGATGCACCGAATAGGCGGTTACGCCGGTGCCTTCAAGCCGCTTGGCCAAGTCAAGCGCGTGCAGGACGTTCGCCAGTTTTGACTGTGTGTAGGCTTGCTGCTTGTTGTAGCCGCGCTTGCTGAAGTCTAGATCTGCGAAATCGATTGCACCGGTTTCCTTGGCGGAACCCACGTGCAACACGCTGGATACGCACACAATTCTGGAAGGCGATGAATCCTTGAGCCGCTCCAGCAAGAGTTCGGTGAGCAGGAAGTGGCCTAGGTAGTTGACCCCGAATTGGGTCTCAAAGCCGTCCAGGGTGCGCCCTTCCGGGCAGTGCATCACGCCAGCGTTGTTCACGAGGCCATCCAAACGTTCATGCTTTTCCAAAAAGCCGTCGGCGAAGGTCCGAACTGAGCTGAGCGCATTCAAATCCAATGCCGCCACCTCAACATCACCAGGCTGGCCTTGGAATGCCTCTGATCCAGCCTCCAGGTTGCGGCATGCCGCAACGATGCGAGCGCCCTGCTTGGCGAGCTGTCGCGCCGTCGCCAAACCGACGCCCGAGTTCGCCCCGGTAATGACGTAAGTACGCCCGTTCAGGTCCTTTTCGAAAAGAGCCTGATCACATCGAATTGGAGGTTGCATAGGTCGTCTCCCTTAGGGTGTTTTGATGGAGCATTTCTCACTTTGACGGAGCGAGGGCAACTTGCCCTCGCATTGAAACAAGGATTTCCATCGAGGGCGGGGCGCCCTCGCTCCGGGGCGCTCCGGCGCAACCGATGCATCGGTGAAACAAGGCCAGCGCCGTCATGCCGAGCCTTTGATCACGCTCATCTGATCCGCCAACGTTTGCTCAGACTTGCGGACATCCAATGTCACTCGGTCCACGACGCCGTCGAAGCGCTCCTTTATCAGTTGCGCCGCTGGCACCGGCTCGCCCACTGCGGCGAACGTCTCCAGCACCTCATCGCTGATTTCACCGGCCAATTGGTCCCACTTGCCTTCCTTGGTCATGCGGTTCAGCACGGGTTGCAAGTCGCCCCAACCATGCACGTCGAGAACGCCCTTGTACGCTGGGGTGGATGCATAGTAGCCAATTCGATAGCGAATGGCCTCACGGCGCTTGATGAGTTCCTCCTCCGTATCACCTGTGGCCATAAACGCGGGATACTGAACTTGAAAGTCATCCAGCGTCTTGCCATGTGCGGCCAACTCCCCTTCCAATACCGGCAGCATCACCTCCTTGAGATAGGCCTCGGTGCAGAAAGGGTGAATGATGATGCCGTCGGCAACGCGCGCAGCGGTCTTCACCATAAGCGGCCCAACGGCAGCCAACAGAATCTTGGGGCGCCCCGCTTCCTTGTTCGGGGGCGTGAACTCGGGCGTCATCAAGGTGTGCTGGTAAAACTCACCGGTGTACCTGAGAGGTTCACCGTTGTACCAACAGTCCCAGATGGCGTTGATTGCCTCGATCATCTCCTGCATCTGCTTGGCAGGGCCATGCCAAGGCATCGAGAATCGCTTGACGATGTGCGGCCTAATCTGTGAGCCAAGGCCCAGCACAAAGCGTCCGTTGGACAGGGCATTCAAATCGTGGCCGATGTTGGCCAGGTTCATGGGGCCTCGGGCGAACGCCACCGCGATCGAAGTGCGGAGTTCGATTTTTGATGTCTGGTGTGCCGCCAGCGCAAGCGGCAGAAAGGGATCATGGGCCACCTCGGCAATTTGCAAGCCGTCGTAGCCCAGTTCCTCCAGTTGCCGCGCACGACCCACAATGGCGCCGGTGGATTCCATGACGCTCCCCGAGCCAAACAGGCCATCGACCTTCATGCCGTCTCCTCCAATGTCCTTAGAATGCGTTCAGTGTGCTCGCCCATGCGGGGAGATTCCTCATAGATGGTCAGCGGCGTCCCCTCGAACTGAAAGGGAAAGCCCTTGACCATGGCGCCGGAGCCCGTTTCGGCAAAGGCGGTGCCCGACCGAATCGTCGCTTCCTCAGCGGCTTCCGCGCCCGTATTGGCTTTGAACGCAGCCACGCCCAAAGGCCGCAGTTGCGCCACGGCTTCCGCGCTTGCTTGGCGCTTGAGCCAGCGGGGCAATTCCGCCGTCACCTCTTGGTTGCCGCAATTCAACAGCCCAGCGATCGATTCCCGCTGCGCCTCGGAACTCACCGTCACGCAAAGCCAGCCATCCTTGACCGGATGGATGTCCTGCAAAACGGCGCTCAGGTCGGAGTTGCCCGGGAAATCCGCTTCACTGCCATGCAGGCTAGCGGCCGCAACCGTTTCGCCGACCGCCAGCGTGGTGACTTCCCGTTGCGACACGTCAATGTGCAGGCCACATCCGGTCGCCTGCACCCTGAGCAGCGCAGCCATCACCGCGCCCGCGCCGTAAAGGCAGACGATTTGATCGGGGTAGTTCAGGTTGCGGCCGCTGATGTAGCACCCCGCGCCCGGATAGCCCGTGAGCGCGGCAACGCCGCCGATCGCTTCCAGCGTGGAGCCGAAGCTGACGTGCCCGGAACCCGGGCCCGATGCGCCCTGGCCCGATATGGAGGCGAGCACTAGGCGCGGATTGGTCGCCTTGAGCGTTGGGTAGGAAATGCCGAGGCGTTCCAGCACCCCGCGCCGGAAGTTCTCGACCACGACGTCCGCCTGCTCCACCAGCTTCAGGAACTTCGCCCGGCCGGCATCGGTCTTGAGGTCTAGATTCAAGCCGAGCTTGTTGCGATTGTTGAACGTGAACAGGGGCGAGTCGCCCTGGATGCCCGGCCAGCGCCGGAACGGATCCGAATAGGCTTCGGATTCCACCTTGATGACGGTGGCGCCTAAGTCCGCCAGCAGCGTGGAGGTCACGGAACCGGCCGTGAATATGCCCAGGTCCAAGACCAGTTTGCCGGACAGGGGCAATTCCGCTGGCGTGTTTGCCGAGTAGCGCGCGCTGGACTTCGCCTTGGGCGCATCCCCATGTGAGGCATCCTCAATGGTCAACGGCAGGCCTGGGACTTTTATGTCTCGCGGTCCGGCGTCTGTAACGTGACTGGCGGTTTCGAAAAAGGAGCGATGGCGGTACAGCGGATCCTCGATGAGATCAGTGCCCCGCAGCACCGGCCCCCCGGGGATGGCGCAACGCTGGCAAAACGCATAAAGGCTCGACCACGATTTTCCGGCCACCCATTCCGCCAGAATTTCGTTGAGTGCCGACGCATTCTTTGCACGGCGCCCAGGACTCGCGAATCGTTCATCGTCAAGCCTGGGATCATCGGCTTCGGCACAGATGTCAGGCCAGTTGTTGGGCAGGTGCAGGAAGGCAAAGTAGCCGTCCGCGCACTTCAGCACCGGCGCCTCCGCTCCCTTGCCGCCCCGCGCCACCGGGAAGCCGAGCGCGCCGGCGGCCACGCCCTTCCAATTCACCCAAGCGAGCGCGTCCACTGCGTTCACGCGCACGTTATCCGTCTGGTTGAGAAAGCGCCGCTTCGCAAGGTTGGCCATGGCGGCGCAAAAAACCGCATAGCCGGTGGCATAGGCCGTTTGATGCCCGCCCATCATGAGCGGCTTCGCCCCGGGTTCGCCAAAGAGATCCGTCAGCCCGACCAAACCCTGAATGCCCAGCTCTGAAACAGGCGCGCCGGCCAATTCAGAACTTCGCGCGATCGCGCTCGCAAACACCGCTGGGCATTCGTGGTTGGGTGCCGCTTCGCCTTGGGGGCCAAGCAGCAGCAAATCGGGCTTTTCGGTTCCGGCGATCAGCGCTCCCACTTCGTTTTCAGCGACGGGCGTCTTGTTTCTGTTCAGATAAGTGGCCAGCACGCTGCTGTTGCCAACGATCTCCTGTGCCGTGGTTCTGATTCCAAGCAAAGGATCGCTTGTGGGGGTGACGCGAAGGAGGTCCGCCCCGAGATCGGCCAGCAGGCGACCGGCAAAGCCAACCGCGATATGCACGAGTGGGGGGGCTTCAGCCCCTACCCACTCCAATATTCTCTGCCCTTCCAGCATCTCATCGGGTCTAAACCGCATGTACTAGTGTCCTGTCAAACTACTCAACGCGCACAGTAAGTCAAGGCCAAATTGGAGCAATCAGTCTATTTTCTTCAGATTGCGGGCCGGGTTCGCCGATTGACTCAGCTCTTGCGCCCGACGACCCGCCTGTCGTCGGGCCGAGGCATCGCCTCGTTAGTTTTGAATCTGCAGGTAGGCGGCCGCCATCGCCCGCAGTTCACCAACGAAGGCCTCTTCGCTCTGCTTGGGAAGCAATGCTGAATTGCTCTGGCTTTGGCCGCGCAGTCGACGATTGATCAACGCCCTGAGGGTCTCGAGCATCAATCGCAACGCCACTTGGGGGTCGGGATGGCCAATTTGGTCAAGCTTCGGCTCGAGAATCACCATCAAGGCCTGGCGAGTCTCCCTTTGGGTTTTGCTGAGCCGCATGGCAACGTTTGGGTCTTCCTGGGCGAGCACTCTTTGCGCCTCCAGCAGTCCTGGGCTGCGTTTGCCGCTCTTCAGCGAAAACCGAACATAGCCTTCGAGGATGTCGACCAACGGCACGTCCGCCCAAATCTCCGGATCCAAGCCCTGCGCCACCGTTACCGTTATCTCCACGGCACGCCGCTCGACCACGGCATAGAGCAATGCGTTTTTGTCCTGAAAATAGTGGTAGAAGCTGCCATTGGAGGAGCCAGCCTGCTTCGTGACCTTGGCGATGGTCACGCCACCGAGCCCTTCCGAGGTCAGCAATTGCTCAGTGGCATCCATGATTTTGGACCGGGTGCGCGCGCTGCGGTCCTGCTGGGGGTCCCGAACCCATTTCAGGTCCCACAGCTCGCTGCTCGTCGAGGGTCGCTGCCTGCTCTTGAGTGGCGCGTTCATTGGTTCCTAATCCGAGTTTTGCAGTGCTTTTGCGGTTCGCCAGTACATGGCGGCGGCCACCAACAACACCAAGGTAACAAATGCAAGCGCCACATTCAGCGATCGATGGCCAAATTGAGCGGCGAAGCCGTCGCTGATCGACCCCACCAGCACCGGTCCCAAGCCCAGCCCTAGAATGTTGGCCAAGAAGAACACATAGGCGGCGGCCTGAGCGCGCCTATGCGGCTCCACCACGCTCTGCACGATGGCGAGCCCCGGCGCGTGGCTTAGCGAGTACAGAAACACGCCAAGACCAATGAAAATGGTCGTCACCACCCAGTCGGAACTCCAGAGCGCGAGCAGGTACACGGGGGTTGCCAAGAGCACCGCGGCAGCGCACAGCCAGGCGGGGCCGCGCGCATCCCGCTTAGCCAATCGGTCGGCGAAGTAGCCGCCCAACAGCATCCCCGGCACGCCCAAGCCAGCGGAAGTGAACCCCACCACCATCCCCACCTCGCTCTGGGACAGGTCAAACTGGCGCAAGTAGAGCGGCGGCTTCCATACCGTGAAGCCGTACCCCACGAACACGCCGAACATGTGCGCGAGGTTCACGTAGCGATAGGGGCGATTCGCCCAAAGCGCCCGCAGGGCCACGCCCATCGACTCGCCCTTCGGCGCCGCGGGCTTGACGGCGGACATTTCCTCCATCGCACCGCGAATGGGTTCGCGCACGCTGATCTTGAGCAGCAGGGCCAAGGCCATGCCGGGAACCCCGGCGCAGACGAACGCCCAGCGCCAACCGTAGTATTCGGCCACAAAGCCGCCCATCACCAGCCCAAAGAGCATGCCGAGCGATGTGCCCAACGAGTAGATCGACAGCGCGAAGGAGCGCTCCTCCTTGTTGAAGTAGTCGGAGATGATGGAGTGCGAGGGCGGGCTGCCGCCCGCTTCGCCGATGCCCACGCCAACCCGGGCCAGAAACAGCTGCCAGAAATTGGAGGCGGCGCCGCAGAGTGCCGTCATTGCACTCCAGATCGCAACCGCGGCGGAGACAATGGTCACGCGATTGAAGCGGTCCGCAAGGCGGGCAATCGGGATGCCCAGGGTCGCATAGAACAGTGCAAAGGCGATGCCCGACAACAAACCCAACTGCAAATCGGAGAGGGCGAACTCAGCGCGAATATCCTCCAGCAGGATGGACAGGATCTGCCGGTCCATGAAGCTGAAGGCGTAGGTCAGGGCCAGCACGCCCAGCACGTACCATCGATACCGCCTCGAGCTTGCAGCACCCCCGCTCTTGCTCACGCCCCCTTCACCTAAAGCGCTATCCGCCATGCCCTTTCTCCCTACAAAAGATTGAAACCTGCGCACATCCAAGAGTACCATCAAGAACTAGAGCAAGAAATCCACTTCTGGAGGTCAACATGCCCGAGTTGGAACTGCCGTTCCCGGAGGACAGAATCCTGGACACCAGCTACTACGGTGAGCACGGCATCCCGCACGAGCTGTTTGCGTGGCTTAGAGCCAACGATCCGGTACGCCGATTCAGCGTGGCCGACTACCAACCCTTTTGGGCGGTGACCAAGTGCGAGCACATTCACGAGGTGGAAAAACAGGCGGACATTTTCCGCAGCCATCCGCAGCCCACGCTGACGCCGAGAACCCGCCGGTTCGGCGACGAGGAAGGCATGTCCGATGAAGCCCAAGCCTTCGTCACGGAACTAATGAAAGGCTCCCCGGTCGCCGAGTGCTTCCAAACCGGCGAAATCATGCGCACGCTCATTCACATGGATGCGCCGGATCACCAGAAGTACCGGGACTTGGTGCAACCTTGGTTCAAGCCCAGCAACCTGAACGCCTTCGAACAGCGCATGCACGAAATCACTCGGGATTTGCTCGACCAGATGATGGGCGACGGCTCGGTGCAGACTTGCGAGTTTGTCAACAGCGTCGCGGTTTACCACCCTTTGCGGATGTTGTGCGAACTGCTGGGCATACCCAAGTCCGATGAGGCCTTTCTGTTGAAGCTCACCAACGAGTTTTTCGCTGGGGACGACGAGGACCTGCAACGCAGCGACAACCCCATGGACTTTCTGGTCACGGTGAAGGAAATCTACGAGTACTTCCATGAATTGGCCGAACAGCGCCGCCGCAACCCAACCGAAGACTTGGGCAGCTACATCGCCAATGGCACCATCGACGGCAAGCCCATCCCCCTCAAGGAACTTGTTTCCTATTACTTGGTTATCGCAACGGCTGGCCACGACACGACGCGCAATGCCATAGCCGGCGGGCTGTTGGCGCTGCTGCAAAACCCGGAGGAGATGCGCAAGTGGCAAGCGGACCCGTCGCTGACCAAGCTCGCCGCCGAGGAGATCATTCGTTGGACCGTGCCGGTCATCCAGTTTGCCCGCACCGCCAACGAGGACTATGAACTGGCGGGGCGGCAGATCCGCGCCGGGGACTTGTTGGGGCTGTTCTATGCGTCCGGCGGACGCGACGAAGACGTCATGGACCGCCCTTTCGAGTTCCGGGTTGACCGGCGGCCCAACAAGCACGTCTCCTTTGGCAGTGGGCCGCACATCTGTCTCGGCATACTGCTGGCGCGCATGGAAGTCAGAATATTCTTTGCTCAGTTCCTGCGCCGCATCAAGTCGATTGAACTTGCCGGAGAGCCGCAGCTCATCAAGTCGTCGTTCATCCACGGCGTCAAGAACTTGCCGATTCGCTACCAACTGAATCCCGCGCCATAGATCAAGGGGGCAACTGATATGAAACTTGCCATTGAACTCGGCGGTGCGCGGCCGGACACATTGGGCCTTACGGTCGAATGGGTGCAGATCGCTGAGCGCCTAGGCGTGGACATGGCTTTTTCCGCTGAAGCCTGGTGGAGCGATGCCGCCACCCCCCTCGCCTATCTGGCGGACAAGACCGAACGCATCAAACTCGCCACCGGC